>JAHIRU010000054.1 GCA_018818465.1 Nanobdellota archaeon | reverse complement strand
TCAACCATCTCACTGGAAGAAAAATCCACAATCCTCGGTGTAAAACAAATGTTCTTATGAAGTACAACACCGGAATTAAGCGTTATCACATAGTTCCTGTAGTTGGAAGACAGATCTGTCGAAACAGCTATCCTATATTTCCCAGCTCCAGTCGAACCAGAATCATCAGGAAGATCAACCTGCACACACTCAGTCTCTCCTAAAGGAATTGAGATGTAGAGGTTGTCTTGGACTGCGTTGACTGGGAAACTAATAATTAACAAAACAAAAAATACAATAATCGATACGATAGGCTTTTTCATATAATTTAACCTTCAGTTGGTGTACAAATATTTCCTTTACATTCTTCGCCTACTGAACAGTGTATATCATTAAAACATTCTACACATTTACCAGTTATCATATCATCACATACAAGTCCTAATAACATACATTCACTAAAAGTACATTCAGGTTCAGGTGGTTGATAAAAAGGAGGTGGTACGTCTGGTGCTGGAGAAGGTATACATGTACCTAATATACAATCATATCCTTCTGGACAGTTTTCAGATGTTTTACAGTTAGATTTTCCTATAAATTCATCGAAAAAACATTCTCCATTAAAACATAATTCATTTTTATCACAATCTTCATTTGTTTTACATTCAACATCACTACCACCTATTTCAGCTACGCATTTACCTTTAGTCAAATCGCATGTTTCGCCGCTTTTTTTGCATGGCTTGTCTTTACTGCATTCAGTTGTTGGCCCTTTTATGTCTTTTAAAACATCATGTAACAAGTCTGCTGTCTCTAAACCGGTAACATCTCCGTCAATAATAGCAGTGAGTGTCTTTACATCATTAAGACCGTCTACTGCTTTTAACAAGCCATTTCTTATAAGTTCCATTTTAGCAATTGCTTCTATATTTGCTCCTCCAGTGAATAATCCCTGAATTTCCATGAAAACCATTATCATTTCCACAATTGTTACAATATACAGCACTGTTTCTATAATCGATTCTATAACATTGCTAAACTTGCTTCCATGCTGTTTTGCTCTATCATCTAAATTCGGATCAGGTAGCTTATCAAAACCAAAGGATATTGTTTCGCCTTCGGATGTTGCTGTTATAACATGCTGACCATTTTTATCAGTGTATGTTATGTCAGCTGTAATCTTGAAGTAACCAGGTTTATTGTCATCCAAACCAATATAGCCTGGATTGATAATGACTTCAAATTTGCCTGGTTTTTTATCTATTTGCTTAACACTTTGAATGATGACCGCTTCATCGCCATAATTTTTGATTGCTGTTGAGAATTCAGCATTCCATTCAGCCTTTGCTCTTGAATTGAGTGTGCCAAAACCGTAAGGAGCGTTTTTTATTTCAATATTCACTAGAGCATTGTTGTTAAATTCACAATCATTAAATTCTTCATCTTCAATGCATGTCAAGTGACCTTTATTTGATGATTTTATCGGTCTCTCTGAATTTATTAACTTTATTTCTAAAACACCAGACTGGACGCATTCACCATCAATACTGCAGTATTGCCCTTCAGGACAGCCGCAGTCAATGCAGCAGAATCTGTCTCCTCCTATGTCTTCGCTTGCTTCTTCTTCACACATCAATTCAAAGTCAAGATTTTTTCCATAGCCAAGACCTTCTCCGCAACCTTGCTCTTCACACTTGTTTGTTGTTGTAGAACAATACTCTCCTGCAGGACACGCATCAGAACCGTCGCAATCTGAACAGGAATTTTCAATGCTCTCGCCTGCATCAATACTGCACTTACCGTCACCAGACACCCAATCCAAGCATTGACCTTTATCATTTATATTGGATCCATCAGGAAGCATGTTTTCCTGGGTTATGCATATCATGTTTCTTGGACACTCGACATCATCTGGGAAATCAAGACAGCACTCTGCTTTTCCTCTAGGACGTTCCAAGCTCTCAATATAAACACCATCATCGCATGACGTTATATTGCAGGGCCATGCACCACCTATTACATCACTGCCTGTGTATGGAGGACAGTAATAACCTTTCTCTTCCCTGCAGTCATCAGTATCTAGACAGCAATCATTTTCTATGTCAGGTACAAGAAGATTATCAGATGAACCAAATCTTTCTGGTTCTTCTGCAATTCCATCATTGCATGTTGATGTTACGCACTGGCCCATATCCTGACCACCAGTAGCACAATAAGCACCGTTGCCCATTAAAGTTGTGCAAAAATCATCAGCTTCACAATCATTACAGCAGAAATTATCGCTTTCTGGGTTTGATTCAGGTCCTTCGCAAACACCGTTGCCGCAGCCGCCTAATATTTTACAAGTACCTTCGTCAGAACAATAATAATTTTCATTTCCACCATTCAAATCTCTACAAAAAACATGCTTGTCTGTGTAGCCAAGATCATCATAGCAATCTACACAGCAGGTCTTGCCTTCACCTATACCCATGTCGCAGACACCATCACCGCATGGCTGTTCAGCATAGAACGTTATTTCAGGGAAAGTGTCGGTGTAACCGGTTTTACCTGTTTCTGGATAAGGGCCGTCATTGTATTCCATTTCACCGAATATTTGTATCTCATCTAAACTGTAACTTCCTGTAAATGATTTGTAGAAGCTTTCTCGTTGAGCTGGCTCCAAGAAATCTATTAGCGGAGGCAGATTGAACATGCAATCCATGTAATCTCCAACAGGTTGCTGGCATGTAACACTGCAAGTGATTTTGGAATCATCATCAATCCATTTCTTGGTATCACATTCATATGATAAAGAAAGGAATCCTAATGGCTTGTTGTTAATTTTAATTTTGAAAGGTATGTTGTATTCTTTTGCGAAATGATCCTTGCCACCTTCATGCGTTGGCATATATACAATACCGGACTGCCATACATCATTCAATTTGCTAATTGTTTTACTATTGGCAAATACATCATCTGTGTAAACTTTTATGTTTTCTATTGATTCGCATTCACCAGGAGGTTGTCCTTCTTCATAATCACAGTATTCTCCTGAAGAACAGCCAACATCATAACAACATGTATCAGCTGTTTCGTCTGGATCAGCATCATTGTTTCCACATTCTCCTATTACAGAAAACTGTTCGAATAGAACAGGGCTTGCTATTTCATACCATCTGCTATTAGTATTTTCGCCTTCAGAAAATGCTAAAACATATTTGTTATCTATCAATTCGTTGCTCAATTCATTACCTGATATATAATCCAAATTATCTTCTATCTTAAAGTCAGCAGGAACCTCTCTTGCAGATGCTTTATAGATGTTTTGTGTTGAATAAGAAGACGAATCTGCAGAATTTGAATCCTTGAATGTTTTGAAAACTGCTCTGTCAATATAGGTCATCGGCACCAGTTTGTGCTCTTCCACATAAGAACTGAAATCATCTGCACTGTATCCGTCCTTTACATAGAGATCCAAGCTGTCAAGTTCGTATGTGTAATGGTATATGGATGATGTTGTTTCCCTGTACAATTCGTCCCAGAAACCCATTACAGTATCGGTTCCGTCTATGTTCAATTCAACAAGTGTGAGGAAATTCTCTGTCCTGAAGTATTGCAGATTTGGATGGTCGCCCTGTTTTGACCAATCAAACTCCGCATTCATTGATTCGCCTGTTATGGAATCCGGAGTAACATCAACTAAACAGGCTGTTACATTTCTTGATAAACATCTGTAAAAATGAATGTTGCTAACAACAATTGTTTCGCTGGTTTGTTTTTTTGTTATGTCAATTTTTATGCTGTTATCTAATCCGTTGCTTATCGGCTCAATCTCTATAGCAATATCAATATAATCGCGCGGTGTTATTGTTATTTTCAAAGGCGTTGTTTGATAGTTTCCGTTGTCATATATGTTGAGCTGGAATGCGCTAGATATTGGTAAGAATAGTATAAGGTATGAACATACTATTGCCATCACTTCAAGCATCATGGTTTTGAAATCAATTTCCATAATCAGGACACTCCCCAGCCCACTGAGATTGGCATTCAGTTAGGTCAGCAGCATACGAATCACCAGCACAGCATGCAATATAATTATGACAGCTTTGCTTACCGCAGTTTTTACCGCTCATTTCATAATGTGTTACCCAGCATTGCTCACCATAATTTATCTTATCAACTTCACCTGAAACCAAACAGCCATCCAGCATTTCTGTTGGTAATCCAGAATCAAACAAAATTATACTATCAAAACCACAGGTGTCTACAGCGTTGTTAGGATCTGGTGTATTTCCAAACAGCAAACCGTTTATTATTTTTTGCTGTTGTTCATAATCTATGTAATTGAATAGTCTCCATTGCAAATCATCAGTAGCTTTAAACATTGGTATGTAAACATTAGCATCGCCATCAGATGACGGCACAGTGACATCAAAATTTATGTGCATGAAATTATCGTTTATTGGACCAACAACAAACTGATCATATCTTTTTACATATATTATACTTCCTGATTGAGGAGATCTTTCAAGATAAAGCTTTACTATATCACCATCAATCTCTGTTTTGATTACTCTTGATTCAAAGTCCCATGTATCTTTTCCACCATAAAAAGAGTTTTCATTCCTTGATTTGAATAAAACATCTGTAACATCGTTAAGAGATTCTATGAAATCACAGTCGTTTGTGTTTATTTCAATTACATTAAAGATGCCAGAATCTACTGATTCAACAAGACCATCACAAGCAATCTTGTTTTCATTATAATCAATTGTGTATAATTCTGCTTCATATGTTCCGGAAGGAAGCGTTCTAACTTCAACCTGTGACAATATCAAATCATTACCGTTTATGAATTGCTTATTAGATACAGTAAATTCATTCCCGTCATTATCAGTGAAAATTATATAAACAAAATAATCTGCATCATTATCTATTTCTGTTATTGCATTAGAACCTGATACAATGTAATTGTATTCACTAATGCATTCAGTATCGCCTTTGTAGTACTTTCCTATGCCCAATTCCTTGAAGTTGAATGAAAGTACTGGATTTTTTGTTAATATTATTTCATGGACAACATCTGTTGACGGATCAAAATACTCTTCGTAAGTTATGTAGCCTGGTTGTTCAATTCTTATATTACCTATAGGAGAATAACCATAAACCTCTCCTTCTGTGTTGGTTTCGAGAGAAATCTCACCATGCTTCATTAAAGGGCATCCGTTTATTGTAACGTATGTATAAGGCACTGCATCACTGTTTTGATCTGTAACCCTGATTGTGATATCATTATCTGAATATGAACAATCTGTACTGATGGAGAAACTTCTGCAATCGCCCTCTATGTCTATGCTGTCAGCATGTTCTTCACCAGTACTGCTATAATACGCCATGTCAACATAACTCAAAATTGCAAAATTGAAATATTTGTTTATGTATTTGTCTTTTACTCTAGCAACAACAGGGAACTGGAATTCATATGTTGGCCATGGGAAATTATCAAGATCTATTGTTGTTCCTCCACCGAAGTCAATATTTTTTGGCATTATTACAACAACTGATGGCGTTGATTTGAAATTTAATACACTAAATCTGTCAAATCCTTTGTATTGTATTACATCCATTGTTTCAAACACTACATTTCTTTCAGAGGCAGGAACATTTCTTGCATTGAATTCTGGATATGGAACACCGCCAAGATTTAAAATAGGAAGATCCATATCACCACTGCTATGCGTCCAGAATCTTATTTTCTTTGAAACAAAATCTATATGATTAGCTATTGAATCGGATGTTTCAAGAAAATGCTTGAATATGTATGTCGATTCTGCTGGTAGCTGCGCAGGATGTATTGGAACAAAATTTTCTGGCCTATCATACAACGACAATATCATCGAATAAAAGACATAGTTTTCAAAATATCTTTCACGTGCATTCTCTTCTACAAAGGCTTTTGAGAATTTAATTATTTTTCCAAGCTCTGTATTAACTGATTTCTTATATGTTTCCATTGTCTCGTCTTCAATTACTGTCGGCAGATCAACTGTTATGTCTATTTTATTATCTAATATGTTCAATGAAACCGACTTTACGCCTTCAGGAAATTCAACTTTCTTAGAAAACGTTGGTATAATAGTTTCAAGTCTTTCATTTAAGCGAGATTTAAAAGCTTCTTCCATACTGGTTTTTATAATATCAAGTTCTGGGGAAACATCGTTTTCGCATTTTTGCCAATAAACAACTCGTTGATCAACAAATGTTGCATATTCATTTGTGAAATCATCTTTTAGTTCAATTTCCTCCTGTGTTACACCGCCTGTAGAATAGAATTCCTTAAGAACATCTGTAAACTCTGCTTCTATTAATGATGTTACACCCTTGTTTACTGTTTGCTGTGTCTGACTAAGACCAATAGCAAAATCCCCATCTGATAGAAGGGCCTGATAAACAAGATAACCTGCGAAGATAACAGCAGCGATTAAAACAACAACTATAACTATCTCTGTCTGTGCCTTTTTCTTCATATATAATTAATAGTTATGAGAAATATATTAACTTTATGATATATAGTATCCCTACAAATAGACAATAATAAAAGAGTAACCCGCCATCTGAAAAGATAGCGGGTAAGAGGAAATTGTGAGGGCTCTATGAAATTATACGCGCGGCGATTCGCGCGTCAGAAGGCAAAATTAAACCCTGAGAAGGTATTGCAAAACATAAATTATGTCAACCGGTTTCCCGGGTGACTCAAATTCTAGTGGCAATAAAATGCTTTCGCCACTATATTGATTTTTAACCCTTTCTGGCGAAAGGGCTTTCCCGTATTTATCAAGACCTGTTATTGTAATCATGTCATCATTGAAATCAATAACATATTTATCATAATTCGGTCCCTGACCTCTATGAGGACCGAATATTACGACTTGGCCATACTTCCCAGTCTCTGGTCCAGGAGGAACCAGTGTTGGAAGCTGGTAAAGGAACCAGTTGAATGTCGAATCATTCTCATGGTACCTTTCAACTCCCCACATAAAAAGTATTTTTCTTGTAGTATAAGATGATTGCTCCTCTTTTACACTTATCCTTTTAGTAGCAGGAGCTTCAAAGACCCATTTGTCATTGAAGTCCCCTTTTTCCTCCATAAGCTCCTCCAAAAGAGCCTGGAGATCAGAAACATCCATTGTTTCTGAAAAATTTCCGCCCTGATTGTTGATAATCACGACATCGCCATTGATTTCGATGTCTGATTTGTCATCCATATAATATCTCAACGCCTCGTATCGAGACGAGTATCGATATTTTGGATAGGATGGCTCTCTGCATCGATCTCCAACATCCAGGAGATTTTCGAACAAGCGCCTTGAAGAGTGTGCTAATATCAACATCCTTGTTGCTTTTGACAACTCATCCCATCTGTGTGATGGGGTGTAATGATAACCGCGCTTGTAAACATAGTAGCGATCATCGTCGCGGGAACGGCCGTCACGATTTCTGTCGCGGGAACGGTCACCGTTTTTATAACCGTTCGGCCTCTGACCCCAGGCGAACACTGGGATCGAAATCGACAGCAAAAAAATTGTTGCCAGAAGAATTGTTATTGTTCGTTTCATTTTGCACCTCCTAAGTGCAATATAATAAAATCTAAAAAAATGATTGTATGACGATAATTCTATGTCAAATGTCCAAATCCTCTGGTTCGGACATACAAACTTAATTTATGTTAACATAATGATATTTCTAGTAGTTTGTAACTACTGGTTAATAATTCTATAATAGGTTTATAAAGCTATCGTTAGCTTTGTGCTATAATCAAGTTAATGTTCAAAACAGACAGCATTCCACCGGTTTTGAATATATTCACTTCTGCTGTCCATCTTTTTTTGCCTGCTTCCTTTACTGCAGGATTATCATGCAAAACTAAAGGACTTCCACCATAATCGGCTTCTAAATGATAATCTAGATTCTCTTTTTTGAATGAATTATATGTTTCAGAAAAATACATACCCATCTTTTTATCTAACCACTCACTGCATGAGTTACCATCAGAACATTTACATGTAGAACGAATTATTGTGTTGTAAATAAGATCTGACATCTTTTCACAGTCAGAACCTTTCTCATCAATATCAGTATTTACCAAGGTTGTCAACAGGTTTGTTGCATAAATGTTCATATATTCGTCTTGTGTTGATTGTGTTGAACTCTTTCCTAATGTTAACAGGAACATTCCAGAACCTAGCAAAATCACTATGAAAAATACTATTATTATCATGTTTGTCTGTCCTTTTCTAAACATATGTTTTCACCGTCATCAAACCAGCTTCAACAGTATCTGTTGAATCTCTGTAAACATTAACTGGGATGTCTCTTATCAAAACACCTTCTGTGATTTCTTCTTCACACAGTATCCATTTATTGCAGTTGTCATAATCTGTCCAATCGCATAACTGTTCAGTTTCACCATCTATTACAGCCACTTCGATTGACCAATGCAGCCCGAATATTTTTCTAAGATTTTCGCATGTCTCTGCCTCGTTGAGCATGGCAGCAGTTAATTTTTTATCATAGATTACTGTATCCTCTGTGATAGAGCTGTCTTTTGAGAAAAGTGGTGTTTTTGAAAAGGATTTCATCAGAGCTAAACTCCTGTCCATTTTTTGCTTGGAACTTTCACTGTCTATGTTCATAAACTGTATTCCTAAAAACATCATCACCATGAATGTTATGATTATCATCATGAAGAAAGTCATGATTATGTATTCCATCATGCTGGATTGACCTTTTCTCAATTGCATCCAGCAACCTCCATTTCATCATACTTTGTTTTTGAATCTTCTAGGTATTGATGAACCGTATGAGAATCGTCAATACTTGTTTTAATATTGTTAAGAATGTCGACAAGCTCGAATCTTAGATCACTGCAAATTAGTTTACTTTTAGCGTTTGAAGAAAGCTCTGGACATATGCCTTCTATTTGAGAATTGTATAAAGACTTTGCGTCAGAAACGATGCTCTTGATTTCAAAATTATTATAACCTGTTTGAAGTTCGTTTTGTAGAATGGTGATATAAGTTTTAAGACTGTTGTAGGTGTATTTACAATCATTATAGTTCTTAATTAATTCTTCTTTTTCTAAAATTAATTCATAATCTTCAACTGAATCATATGTTAATATTTCATTGTTGAGATTGTCTACGTAACTAACCATT
>JAHIRU010000053.1 GCA_018818465.1 Nanobdellota archaeon | reverse complement strand
TAATGATTTGCTTATTTTTTTTGCTATTTCATCAGCATGACCTTCTGAAATTTCGATAGTATGTAAAGTCCATTGCTTCAGATAAGGAGTGTTATGTTTTTCAGTAACCTTTTCAACATCAGTCTTGAGTATTTTTACTTTTTTGAGTACATTTTTGTTTTCAAGACTTTCTTCTATAATGACGCCTTTGAAAGTCATTTTTTCTCCAATTTCCTTAATATATCTTTTGCGTCTCCGGTTATCATAATAGAGTCTTCGTTTTCTTTGAAACCGTGAGATTTGTACCATTTAAGAGGGAATTCAAATTTTCTAAAAGTAACGAATGAGATGGCTTTGATATCATGATTTGTTATTGCTGTTTTGTATATTACTTTGGATAGTTCCTTTCCTATTCCAAACCTTTGATAATCTGGATGAACAAATACTTCTCCATCAGTTAAATGGTTTCCATCACACCATGGTTTAACAATTGCAATGAAGGCACCAACAATCTTTCCTCTGTATTCAGCAACAAATGACAGATCAGGTTGCTGTTTAAAGAAGTATGTGAGCATTTTCTTCGCTGTATTAACTGTCCATCTCTCTCCAACATCAAATTTTGTATATACATCCACATAGATTTCTGATAGAAGTTGTAAGTCACCTTTCTTCATCAAACGTATGTTGATGTCTTTCATATAGAAATCTTCTTTTAAGAATTAAAAAACCTTCCCCTCAACGAGAATTCAATAACCGTTTCTTGTGTTTTTTCTTAACTTTCCAAGTGCTTTTTTTTCTATCTGTCTTATCCTTTCTCGTGACACCAAATTCTTTGCCGACTTCTTTAAGAGTTTTTATCCCTTCTCCGTTTAAACCGAATCTTTTTTCAATTACCATTCTTTCTCTTGCTCTTATTGCATTATCAGAAAGAATCTTGATAACATAATCAGATCTGTCCGTTTCTAAAGATAATTCTTCAGGATTCTTTTCTTTATATGAAATAACATCTTTAAGGGTAGTCTCTTCATCATTTATTTCCATATCTAGTGATATCACGTCGTTTCTATTATAAATTCCAACTACACTTTCTGCCTTATACTTAGAAAATCCGATTTTCATAAGACCATCTATTAATTCATCGTTTGTTGGTTCCTTGCCCTTAGACTGCGAAATATTTTCGAAAACATCAATATAATCCCCCAACGATTCCTTCAAATAAGCAAACTTTCTTATCAGGTCTTCTTTATTGCTTATAATCCTCTTGATGTGTTGTCTAATCCAATATGTTGCATATGTTGAAAATCTGACCTCTCTTTCAAGATCAAACCTTTCAACAGCTTTCATCAAACCCATGTTGCCTTCCTGTATCAGGTCTAAAAATTCTAAATTTGTTGTTCTATATTTTTTTGCTATAGAAACAACCAATCTTAGGTTTGAATTAATAATCTTTTCACGTGCATCAGTCTTTTCCCTTTCGCTGTAAGAATCTAATCTTAGTGCATTGAAATAATATTTTTCTTCGTCTTTAGTCAGCAAAGGATATTTGTTCATTTCAAGAAAATATGCTTTAACATGATCTTCTAACAGGTCGTTTTCAGAAAATTTATATTTTTTCATACTTAACGTATATGCACATAAAATTAAAAAGCCCTCTCTCAAATCCTTAAAAACCTTCCCTGTACTCACGTCTAACAGAATAAAATAAAAAAAGAAATTTTTTACCATACTCTACAAACAATTTACTACAATCTAATAAATTTGTCAATTCTCTTACAACTTTTCAACTTCTTCAGCTTTTTTCCCTTTCTCGCCTTCGACTATTTTGAAAGAAACTTTATCTCCTTCTGTGATTGTTACGCCTTCTTTTAATCCACTGGAGTGAACAAAGTAATCTTTGCCGTCTTCACCTGTAATAAAGCCGAAATTTTTCTCTTCATTGAAAAACTTTACAATTCCTTCTGTCATGTGCAATACCTCCGTTCTTAAATTCTTCTTATGAGGGTTTATAAATCTTTTTTCTTCTTGTTTATCCCTACAAATTGACATATGAGAAGAAAAAAGCTGATCAAATGACCAACTTTAAAATTATTAATTACTGGAAACAGAACACTATCTGTTCTGACCGCGCCTGTTTTGGAGTTTGAGAATTTGATTTCGTTGACAATTTGGTTTATTCCCCTTCTTTTTATGAGGGGGAACGCGAGCAGGGTTCTGTACAACGTTTTGATCCGGGTTCTGACCGATTTCAACCTTTACGACAGATTTTTTAGTTGTCGGTCGTTTCTTTGACGGTTTCCCTATCGACTTATCAACTTTCTTTTTCTTTCTAGCCATAATATTCACCTCCTTGAGGCGATAAGATAAATTAATTAAAAATACCCAACAGAGCCAGTAGCCATATTAGTGATATGGCTAATACTGCTATTATGATGATGTAATCAAAAAATATCATTCTTTTTTTCTCTTCTTTTTCATCATCCTTGATGTCTTTCATTGTATTCTCCTTAATACAAAATTATAAGCTGTAATTAATAATCCCCATCACACTGAATGGGACAATCCAAAGCGCTGTCTTTGCAGCGATTTCAAATCGCTTTGACACAAACCAATTCGATTTGAATAAATCGCTACAAATCTCGAAGATTGTTGCCAGCGAAATGCAGGCAACAAGCAAGAAACAGTAAAATGTTAATAACGATGTTTCAGGAATCATATTATCACTCCTTTTCCGGGAGTGATTCCACAGTCTCGATAGCGTAATCAGAAGCTGTTTTTATTGCTGAAATAGCTGCTTCTTCTGTTGAATTAATAGCATCCATGGCTTTCTTCTTTTGTTCTGGTGTCAGCTCAATGTTGACAACATTTGACGTTTTTTCCATTACATTTTGAACTGGTTTGGTTTTTCCGAAATAGCCCAGCGTTATGGAAATAGTAACGATGAATACAATAAGTAAAAATCTCATTTTGTTTCTCCTTCCTTGAAAGAAATAATTAATATTGATATTTTGCTAAGAATCTTTTATTTTCCATCACAGTTGTCCCCTTTTGCTACCATAATACCTGCTTCAAGTCTACGCCTTATTTCTTTTTCAAGGTTTGTACCCTTTGTGCAGATAAAATCCTCTGATCCAAAGGATAAAAAAGCACATGTTTTTTCTCCTTGCTTAAGTTTGCAAACATCTTTTAGATGCTCTTCACTAATAACATTTTCATGTTTTGACATTACTTTCTCCTTCAGAAATAGATCTAAATAAAGTTCTTCTCTTTATTGAAAGCGCCTGCTATCTTATGATAGTTGCGCTCTTGTAATGAATTCATTAGCATGATAACGATTATAGTACATAATTGTTACTTAATGGGTATAAAAAGGTTTTGCTTAAATGCAATCATAGGGGCACGTGCTTGATGTTTCATCTAAGTCGCAGATGCTGTCTCCACATTTAGGTTTAACTATGATTGCAGATTCGTCGCACAAGCCGTCGAAATTAGTGTCGTTGCAACAGCCGTTTTTTGTCAGTATCTGTCCTGTTTCGCATTGTTTCTCTTCCTGTAAGAAGTAGCCTGTTATGCTCCCTACTACCAATGCTAGCATTATAATTAATATTAGTGCAAGAAGAGGCTTCCTTAAATCATCCCATGGTTGTACATTCATATTTGAGAATTGGATGGGGGATTTAAAAACATTTAACTGAGTTTTGTTAACTATATATTATGGACACAGTTGTGTGGGTGTTTGTTGCTGGTTTTTTGGGTGGAGTTATACGCGGACTTGTGGGCATAGCAAAGGAGATGAGAGCCAGTCCATCAAAAAAGAAGAACATCCGCATAGACTATATTCTTGTTACAATCCTTGCTGCTGGCGGTCTTGGGTTGCTTGTAGGCGTTTTCATCACCGATGACGTCCGTTTCGCACTTCTAGCAGGCTACGCTGGCGCAGATTTCATTGAATCACTCTTCAAAATAAAGATGAAGAAGAGGGTCTGGGATTAGGATGATTTTAGAGACTTTGGCTATTCTTTTTGGAACAATAGGTGGTTTAGCCAATCTTCCACAAATATATAAAATATTCAAAAGAAAAAGTGCTAAAGACATTTCAGGATTAACTTATTTTATACTTTTCACAGGAGCTGTTATATGGCTTCTGTACGGAATAGAATTAATGAATTTTCCAATAATAATAACAAATACTATAGGTGGAGTAAATATAGGATTGGTGATTATAGGTTGGTATTTTTATGGAAGGTAAACACCTTGTTGCGTGTCTTGGGTTAATATTTCTGATCGTTCCACTAGTTTCTGCGCAGAGTGATTTGCTTCTGGACATAGAAGGAGATTGTGTTTATTACAACGTTACAGTTTCTGACTTAGAAGAGGCCTGCTATAACATCAAGATAGATGTCACGAACGAGAACGGCCGCGTAGGCGAAGTGTACGATCCTAGAGAGGGCTGGAAGTCATCTTACTATTATGTAAACGAAGTCTGCGTTGCCTCTGGTGGAGAGATTAAAGTCCATGTCAGGGCATCAGAAGATTCTATTCTGAATTTTAGGGGAACGCTAAAATCAGGCTCCAGTGAATGGCAGTCTGAATATTATGAAATTGTTCAGAATTGCCCTAAAACTAGCGCAGAAAACTACCCTATAGAGTACTTCTTGTTGCCTGTTCTGCTGTCCACAGTAGTGGTTTTTGCTGTTATTGTGCTGTATGTTAAGAAGTGGAAGAAATAATTAAACATCAATATCCGATTCATCACGTTTTTTGTAATATTGAATTGGTAGAACAATTTTAAGGGCATCTCCAGGTTCTTTAAAGTATATTCCGCTATCTCCTAAAGAGAATCCATATATATCATTAGACCATTTCTTTGCTTCTACCTCTAATATATATCGGATAACATAATCTCTTCGATCTTCTTTAGATCTTTTTTCGAGTTCGTCAGGAAGTTCAAATTTAAAATGTTCTGGTGGACCTATTGGATAAGCATCAACTATTTCATCATCTTTGCTTTTTTTCACTTTTCCATCTTCATTTACTATTAAATGACGCATATTGAATAGATGTGATTAAATTATAAATGCCTTTAGAATCCCTTCTTTTTCTTATCCTTCTTTCTGGCCCTCACTTTAAGCTCGAAATAGCACTCTTTACAGTATCCATTCTTATTTTTAGTTTCCTTTCCGCACTTTCTACATTTAATCACACTATCACCTATATATTTGTCTGTACTTACTTATCTACGCTCACTTTGCTTATTGGCGCTCACTGTAATGTTAAATACGTTTTTCCCTAATTCACGCTCACTCACTCGTGAATTTTGCACCCATAAAGTCTCACTTTCCTATTTAGGACTCACGGGTTGAAAAAGTATGCTCTATAATATATTCTATATGAAATATAGGTTATGTTATAATAACAATTATAATTGTTTTGTAAAAGATATTATAAGAAATATATTCTGTAAAATGTATAAAAAACAATAAACAACATTTATATTTCTTTAATCCATATATTTAGCATAAGAAAAATTAAGTTGAAAATTATGACTGAAAACCGTGTGCTAGAGGACCTGTTTTTGCGGGAGAAACCGGCGAAGATACTCATGGGGCTGAAATCTTCAAAGGATGCTGTATATGCAACTACGCTCTCGAAAGAGGCTAATTGCACTTATTCTCACACAACCAAGATACTAACTCATTTCTTGAAGATGGGTCTGGTTGAATTCGAAAAAAAGGGCCGCATCAAGCATGTTAAGTTAACATCTGATGGCTGGGATATAGCGCATAATGTAGAGGCAATGACTAAGAAGTTTTTGCAAATAGAGGAGAACCTGGCTAAAGGCGTAAAGAAAGGCGCCAAAAAAACAGCAAACGGCAAGAAGGAAGCTAATTCTAAATAAAAGATTGATTTAAAAGTCTAATGTTGAATAATTCATCATGATTGAAAAACCAGATAGATGCAATTTTGGATGTAGAGGATCTTCGCCTTTAAGAGCAAGAACACCTTTGGGTGTTTACTGTTGTATCGAGGAAAGGTATATCGTAAAAGGTAGTGTATGCAACGTTTCTGATATCGATTTTAAACAGTATATAGATGATAATAAATTAGAGGGAGATGAAGAATCTACATGAGATGGTGTACTTATTCTTGTGAAGCTTCTGATAATGATAAAGCTCAGACAAAGGCTTGTCGAACAGACAGTCAGGTTTATTGTGATATTTTAGATAAAGGTTTTACCAAAGGATATCCTTGCCCGGTGGGTGATGAAGATTTTGATGATTATGTCTCAAAATTGAAAAAGGACGAAAAGTGAGTGTTTATTCCGGACATTTATTTTTGGTTTACTTTTCATCATTTTGTAAACTATATTAATATGTAATGTAAACTATATAGTAATATGGCTGATTTTGCGTCTCAAACAATGAAAGACCTTAGGGGTTACCTTAAACAGAAAGATGTAGAGAGACTTATAGAAGCAACAACTAACCTAAGGGATAGATTAATTCTTCAGATTATGTACAGGTGTGGTAGAAGAGTGTCTGAGGTTCTGATGATAAAAAAAGATGACATCATATGGGAGGAGAACAAGATCATTTTCAACATACTTAAGAGGAAGAGACCTGTTAAAGAGCTCAAGCCTGTTGACTCAGGGACTATGCGTCTTTTAAGGGCTTATGTGAACAAAGAGGTTACCCTAAAAGGCATCAGAAAGCCTATGAAAGGGGACATATTGTTCCCGATTTCCAGACAGTATGTTTTCAAACTTGTAAGAAACCTTGGTAAGAAGATTGGGATAGAAAAAATTGGTTTGAAAAAAATTCATCCTCATCATTTAAGACATTCTTTTGCTGTTCACCAAGTGCGAAACAACGTAAAGACTGCAGAGGACTTGAGAAAACTTCAAATGTATATGTCTCATGCTAACATATCCACAACAGCTCATTATCTTCAGTTTTCACCAGATGAGTTGAGATCTCTAGTTAGTGGATGGGAAAGGAAGGACGATAAAAAATGAAGTTGCGAGATATAATAGAAACAGTAACTGATTACAAAGCATCTGGAAAAACAATGAATAAAATAAATGATATTTTTACTCAAGGAGATGGTCGTTATTTGGATCCAGAATATGAGGCCATTGTTGCTGGTTTCATTGATAGAAATGCTATAAAAATGGAAAAGAAAAAAATATTCAAAACACCACTAGAGACAAAAAACATTAGAGGACCACAGAAAGAAATGAAGTCTATTGTTATTGCTATTTTGAAAGAAAGAGGTTATAAAATAGTTTCTATTGAAAGAGGATTTATGGGTGGAATACCGGATGTACTAGCAAAAAAAGATGATAAAACCATAGCAGTCGAATGCGGTCCTTGTAATATGATAAAAGCTATAAGCTATTTAGAAAAGGATAATACAAACTTATGGATACTAAAACCAGATGGTAAAGGACATATTTTGTATACTATAAGAAGATCAGATTCTTGGAATGATTTTATAAAATTTCATAGGGAAAGACAGATAAATAAAGCAAAACAGTATATAGATATTGCTTTTCCTGAAAAATCAAACCCTAGAAGAGTTCTTTCTCATGAAGAAATTGGTCATATGTTAGCGGTTTCTGAAAACAATAAAAGAGATAACATTCTACTTAAATGTCTTTATTTCTTGGGATTAAAGAACAGTGAAACGAGTAATCTAAAAACATATGATATAGATTTTGAAAATAGACATGTAAAGGTAGAAAACGGTATGAAGAGACGCTATATTCCAATTCAAGAAGGATTCTCTGATGAATTGAAGGCTCATGCGCAAGGAAAGGAAGGATATCTTTTTCCAGGTAGGTCTAAGGGTAAGGTAAGTGATCGTCACATAAGAAGAATAGTTAAGCTTTATGCTCAGAAAGCAGGCATAAGGAAGGCTGATGAAGTACATCCGCATACATTAAGGCATTCGTATGCTACGCATTTACAGAACAGTGGAGTTCCTCTAAATATAATACAGAACATGCTCGGACATGAGCGATTAGAGACTACTGTTATCTATACTAGAATGGGAGTTGAGAAGGCAAGAGAGTGGGTTGATAAGGCATTCTCAAGCACAAAATGAGGCGCATATGTCCGTTTTTATCTCTCACATCTTCCATAGGGTAAGAAATTTAGAAAAACATAAACTATCCAATACTATGCTTACAAAAAACATATCACATAATATGTTAACCAATAAACCTATTACAAAATAGACTAAATGAAATAACTATTAGATAATGTATATTATAGAAGATATGAAATTGGCCAAAAAATTTGACCCTAGGGGTCAGAGTTGAGAGGCAAAGTGAGAGTTTATAATATGAAGTTGTCCTCTAAGACAGGGTAAATGAGCCCGATAGGTAACGGTTTTATCTGAAAGTGAGAGTGAAATGAATGAAAGGAGAGAAAAAATTTGTAATTTTGATCGGAATCATTTTACTGGCAACAGTTTTGTTCGAGTTTGCTGGTTTTGTCAGTTCTCCTAAGCAGGAAGTGGTTTTCACTACAGACCAATGGAAAGTGAGTATAATTGCAGAAATTGCAGACGATCCAGCAGAGAGGTCACAGGGATTGATGCATAGAACAGAACTCTGTAAAAAATGCGGTATGCTATTTATTTTTGATAATGAAATGGTATCATTCTGGATGAAAAATACTTACATACCTCTGGACATGATATTTGTTTCAGAGGACATGAAAATAGTTAAAATCCACGAAAATGTTCCACCATGCGAAGCTGACCCTTGTCCCAAATATAATTCAGATGGACCAATCAAATATGTGATAGAAGTGAATGCTGGTTTTACTGAGGAGAATGGGATAGAGGTTGGTGATAGTGTTTTGTTCTGAAATTAAAAATGACCAAAACACCTACTACCTGTGAGAATCATTGCTATTCCTCTTTCATTGCATGTTTTTATAAGCTTCTTATCACTTATTGACCCACCTGGTTGGATTATAGCAGTTATTTCTCCTTCTTTGAATGGATCTAAATTATCAAAAAGCATAAATCCATCAGAAGCTAAAACAGCTTCATTGAAATCATCAGCATGGCCTTTTTCATAAACTTTCTCAGCCGCCATTCTTATTGCATAAGCCCTTTCCTGTTGGCCTGCTCCAGCAGCCAGTACCTTGCCTCTATTGGCTATAACAACGCCGTTAGATCTAACACCTTCACATACCCTCCATGCAAATAAAAGGTCATCATATTCTCTTTCCGTAGGTTCCCTTTCAGTCACGGCCTTTAAATCATCCCTATCTCTAATTTGTGACAGATAAGGTTCTTGTAATATGAAAGAACCATCTGCAAGATATATGGTTTCTAAAAAACCATAAGTATCTTCACCCTCATATCTTGGTAGTTTATCGATATTTGGTATTTGCACAATTCTGATATTAGGGTTAACTTTCTTATCTTTGTCTCCTCTATTGATCGTAGTGTTTTCAAATATATCCATTACACCTTCCTCAAAGTCAGGTGCAGCAACAACTTCTACATATCTGGTTCCATTTTGTATCTCATTTGCTGTATCCTTATCAACAGCTTCAGTGAATGCATCAACACTTCCAAACGCAGCTATCGAATCTCCTTCCCATGCATCTATGAAACATTCTCTCAAATTACGTTGATTATATTTTGTGCTTCTCGCGAGGCCTGCTGGATTCAGATGTTTCATAACAGCACATGCTGGAACATCCCTAAAATGAGCTAACATTCTATAAGCCCTATCAATATCACGTAAATTAGTAACAGACAAACCGGATTTTCCTGTCTTAAGCTCTTTATAATCACTGGTTATCAAGTTATCCCCATCTCTGGTGTAAGTAGCAGCTGCTTGGTGTGGATTATCACCATATCTCGAAGGCTTCTTTCTAAATGTGATACCATCTCTTTCTATTGTTTCAGGAAACAAATCAGTATCATTAACCCTATCATTCACTGTTGAATACATTCTACGTCTTCCTTTAGTCATTATTATCACCTATTCATGTAAATTCTTTCTAGCCAATTCCCATTTATTTTCGTCAGGTAACCAAAGTGCAACTGCAGAACATACAACCAAATTTGAATCCATCCAGTCATACAATTTATCAGCTAATTCTTGTGCATTTTCTCCAGAAAGTTCTAATTTACCTGCTGGAATATCATAATATTCTGGAATTATAACATTTTCCGGATTGTCTGGATCTCCCTTGTATGTTGAAACATATTTTACTTTACCCCTTTCAAAATTTACATCACTAACGCCTGTTTTTTCTTTTGTTATTATACCAAGTCCACCAGACGGATTACGTTCGTGTAAAATATTTAAAAAACCTCCTATTCTAGGAGTCCCATAATCATCTGGCTCTACTCCACCAGCCTTTTCAAAACCATCTGGTATCAGATTGAAAATGTTTCTATAACCTACTCCAGTTTCTTCAAACATATATTTTGTTTGTATACCATTTGATACTATAACATATCTTTCTTCATTTTTTGCAATTATTGCTGGATAAAATATTAAATC
This sequence comes from Nanobdellota archaeon, assembly GCA_018818465.1. GTDB lineage: Archaea > Aenigmatarchaeota > Aenigmatarchaeia > QMZP01 > QMZP01 > JAHIRU01. Next base: position 4,970 of record JAHIRU010000053.1, on the reverse strand, counting down.
TTTCATTTTTTCCTGTTCAGGTGATATATCCCCTATAGGACCGATTTCTACAATATTATCTTTAATTTCAGCTTTTCTAGCCCTACTCCCTTCAGATCTTCCAGAAACAGCATAAATCGCAAAAGGGTTACCATCTTCATTTAATCCTAAACCAACGACCCTTCCTAAATACATGTTTATTATTTAGAATGTAAGTTTTTTATACGCTTCTGATAACATTGCATTCTTCATCTACTTCTACAAAACGTGTTGCGATCCTTTATTAATTTTCTTGTTAAAATTATTATGTGGTTAAATGGTAGTTAAAAAAATAGTTAAAAATAAAACACCCACAAAAAAGGCTTCTACAAGAACAGAAAAGCAGACAATAGAAAGAATTTCATCAAAACCAACTCCATTGAGAACTTCGATTCCAATAAAGACAAAAAACCCAACCTGTGAATGCACGCCAATAAAGACAAACGGCTTAAGGATAATTCTAGCAGGCATTGTTTTTGCTATAATTGCACAGATAATACATAGCATATCAGCTATTTTCAGCATGGGATACTATTTGATAGAGGAGTACTGGCCAGTGTGGAGCAAGATAGTGATGCCTGGTGCAGGAGCACCACCAGCAAGCTTCTACTGCTATTCTGCAGGATTAAATTTCATAACAGGAATATTCTTCGCGCTTGTTTTCACGTGGTTTGCGTGCTGTTTAGGAGGCAAGGACAAGCTAAAGAGAGGAGCTCTCTATGGTTTGGGTGTATTCCTTATAGGTGGACTTCCATCAATGTTCATGCTCTACTTGATAATCAATCTGCCTGCAGGATTGTTAGCTATCTGGACATTAGAAAGCCTTATAATTAGTTTAATAGCCGGTGCGGCAGTGGCTCATATAATTAAGTGAGCTGCTCTTTTATTTTTTTCAGTTTCGGTCAGAACCGAAACAAAACAAAAGTGCTATTAATAGCACAATTTAATTCTAAAGAGGAGTTTTGGGGTGCAGACCTAAAACAGATAGACGACATTATTCAATTGGCTTAAGTCGTCATGCTTGTTTGTGTCTCATCCTGAAAAGGGTTGCTATGAAGGCATTTGTAGCTCTATGGTTCATGTATTTGGTAATTTTGCTAGTTTTCTTTAATTATATGAACACCATAATTTTATAATATAACTGGTAATAGGTGTAAATAGGTGCAAAATGAGTGAAGACGAGAAGATAACTCTGGACAAGAAGGCGTTCAAGGTGCTTGCATCAGATACAAGAGTAAATATACTCAAGAGTTTGGGTCAGCAAAGGAAGATGCTAACTGAGCTCGCTAAGGAACTAGGGATGAGCGTCTCCACGATTAAAGAGCACCTGGATAAGCTCTCAGAGGCAGGTCTAGTGGTTCAGAGAGACGATGGCCATAAATGGAAGTATTATGAGCTCACTAGGGTAGGCGAAACCATCCTAAATCCAGATCATGATACCAAGATATGGGTACTTTTGTCCCTTTCTGGAGTAGCTTTGCTGGCTACTGCATACGATTTTATTAATAGATTCATGACAGGAGGCATGTCAGCATTCTCACAAACAGCTGACAGTCTTACAAAAGAAGCAGCTGAAAGGGTTGTTGAGAATCTCACAGGCGGCGGAGCCGCAGCATCTCCAGCAATTGATACTGGTGTAGGTCTCATAACAAGCGTATCAACACCTATACTGCATATACTAGGTTTAGTTATATTCACTGCATTGATAGGTGTATCAATAGGTTATTTGTGGAAAAGAAAGAAGAATTAAACTTCTATTAAATAATTATCAAAATCATCAGGATCTAATGCAAGTAATCCGCCGTGAATATAATCTATACTAATGCTTTTTATATTATGAGAACGTAATCCATAATCGGTGCTAATAAACCCGTTTACAATTTTTCCTATTTCTTGATCACCATGATAAAGTGTCATTTCACCTCTAAATGAAATAGGATTTCCAGATTCAATGTATTCTCTTAAATTGATTTTGGGCATTCTACTTCCTCATTAGCAAAACAAACCTTGCTACAAGAACCAGTATGATTATCAACGTAATTATGCCGATTGTGAGAGTCTTCCACATTGGGATTTCTGTCTCACTAACAGTTTCGTTACCGACAACTTCTCCTGTTATTCCGTCACCAAAGCTTGTGTTGATTTCGATTGATGACTCTCCTGTTGTGAAATCTGTTTCATTACCTGGAAGATAATCTGTTAATAGATCTATTGTTAGTGGGATCTCTTTATGTACGTTGAATGAATCTATTTCAACTGTTGCTGTGTATGCGCCTGCTCCAGTTCCATAAAGAGGTGCTACATAAACATAGATGTTAGCTTCTTCGCTTGCCTTCAATGTTACATCAACCGGCTCTACGTACATCCAGTCAGGACCCTTTATTCCAACAAGATAATCGTTTGTAAATTCACCCATATTCTTTAATAACAATACTATGCCTTTACCACAATCTGTTATTTCTATTGCATCACTGCCCTCTAGTATAGTGAATTCAACACCATAGCATGAATCCCTAGCTCTAGCGTTTATTGATACATGCTTTTCTTCAGATATACCGCCTTCTGATGTCAGTGTTGCTGTAAGCAGGTATGTGCCGTCCATATCACAGTCTAGTGTATAATCAATTTCTAATGTTTCCACTTCGTTTTTTTCCAGATAGAAGCTCTTAACAAAACCTTCAAAGTTAAGAGTGAAATTATCAGCTTCACCAGTGTTTGTTACAGTTATTGTGTAATTGCTCTCTGAACACGCGCAAAGTGTATCTGTCTCAGGCTGTATTTGCAGCAACGCTCCGAAACAGTCTTCAACATTAAGATCAGTTGTTGCTATCTTTTCTACACCTTCAGAAGTTATCTTTACTGTTATAGTGTTCAGGCCTTCCAAACCTGTTGTATCAACCACCAGTTCAATCAACTTAGTTTCCATGCTGCCTATTGTAATCAATTCATGCTCTAGCGTACCAACATCTGCTTCTAAAACAAAATTATCAGTCTCTGTTCCAAGGTTTTCTACTCTAACAGTGTATGTTGTTGTCTCTCCGCCACATACAGAGTCTTCTTTTGGTTCTATCTCAATAACAGCTCCTTTGCATGCTTCGCTTGTTACATAACCAGTTAGGATTTGTGTTGCATCAGGATCAGTCGCAGAATTCACTATTATCTGGAATTCTGTTCTTCCTTCCTGTGCAGGTATTACACTCAGCTGTATTTCTCTTGTCTCTCCTGGGATAAGAGTGACCTCATTTTCTTGAACCTCTATCCAGGCAGGCGTGTTGACAAGGAAGGTATCTTCAGTCTGTCCTGTGTTTTCTATAGTTAGCATGAATTCAGCAGATCTTCCTGTGCATGATGTGCCCTCTGTTGGATTCAAATTAACATTAAAATCGTAACAATCATCAACTTCTAAGAAGAATTTTTCACTGTCTTTTGCATATGATGTTGCAGAATCAACAAAAACTGTTATTTCATATAATCCAGTTGCAAGTTCAGGCGCATCCAGAACCAATTCAAATTCTCTTGTCTCTCCTGCATCAAGCTCTAAGTTTGTCAAGAATTCATTTGTTTGAGCATCCCTGAATGTTGCCCAGGTTTTTGATGCAGACAATTTGAATGTTTCTTTGTCTTTTCCTTTGTTTTTTACAGAGAAATTATAATATGTCTTTTCAGCATCATCTGAACAAACGCTTTCAGTATTTTCGTCTGTAGTCAAATCAACAGAATAGCACTCTAAAACATTAAGATCCAGTGTTCTTGTTTCCTTCTCAAGCGTTGAAACATCAGTTACTGTTATTTTCAGTTCGTATGCACCAGGGTCCATTCCATATGGAAGATGTATAAAAATTGTATCAAGAATAGCTTTTTCTCCTGACATTAAAACAAGATTTTCAAATTGGTATTTATTGAAAGGACTACAGCCATTGCCTTCTTTGCAATTATCAGTTATTTCAACATCAAAAGTTCTTGTATTGTCTGCTAGATTCTGCACTTCTATTTCTATTTCTTCTGAAGTAAGAACCCTATCAGGACAAGTAGTTATTTCTGTTGGGTTTAATCCAATCCCAATCTCTGAGTAAGCTACTACATCTTGTGCAGCAAGTACTGTGGGCAGTAATGAACACACAAGCACTAGTGTAATCAATGAAAATTGTTTTCGCATACCCTTTTATAGATAATAACTTTTTTAAACCTATCGTATGCTTTTCAGAAAAAATATCATTTCTAGCTATAATTAACGCTTAGAAATAAAACTATTAAAAAAGGTTTCTTACCAGTTATTTGGTCTTCTCAAGAGTATTACGCCGAGTGCGATTACTATAATTATTACCAGAACACCTACACCAATAAATACCTGTGCGTCTGTTAATGTGATCATGCCTGTTACAGGCAAGCCTGTATCTTCGACCACTTTCTCACTCACGTACATGCTTACAGTGTCTCTGAATGTACGGTCTTCACTTTGTGCATTTACTGTTAATTCAAGGTCGTATAATCCAGGTTCTCTTGGTGTAACATAAACATAAATCTTGTCTTCATTGTTAATTGTTACATATTCTTTGTATGATAGCCAATCTGATGGCACACCCTTAACATTCACTGAGAATCTCTGATTGATTTTGCTGTCAACAGTTATTGTTATTACCTTTCCTTCATACAGTCTTAGGTCAAGCGTTGAAGGGTAAAAGGTTACTGTTGTCTTATCTGGATAGTATGGTTCATCTTCATAATCACAATCTGCACAGTTGCTGCTCTCCCATGATTCGCATTTGTTATCATAATCACATGATGTTGGACTAGGATAAGAAGTTCTATACACAGTCAAAGTCTTTGTTAATGAATCCTGTTCACCACAGTCTGCGTTTGCTTTTACCTTAATGTAATGTGTTCCCTCATCAGGATGTATGATAAGAGTACTTGTCATTATTTCCCCATATTTCAGGTTGTCAGTATAAACC
>JAHIRU010000005.1 GCA_018818465.1 Nanobdellota archaeon | reverse complement strand
TTCTCAAGGTACTTGAAGGGATTCAGATAGAAAAGATCTAGAAATTTTGCACCTAAGCACTAATTTTTTTCTTAACAGGATTAACTGTTGTTTCTATAATATAATCAAATAAATGTTCTTCAAAATCACTGTCTTCAAAAACTTGAACATTAATTATTAGTCTGTTTTCAGATTCTTCTGAGAAAGAAAGCTTGCCTGAAGAAAGACATTGATATGTTTCTTCATTATGAGCATATATCGTAGTTTTTGCTATATCTTCACATATTGCCTCTCGCATAGTTTTAATATCAATTTTTACATAGTTGCCTAATTCAACTTTCATCTTTCCGGGAAAATTTTCAAAATATGTGTCACGAAGGCTATCAATTTCTATTAAATCGAGTCCTTCATTGCAATTAACACCTATAACTTTCCCTTTATAGCTTCCCATGCAGCCCACCTGGTCAAAATATGGAATAAGTATTTAAATACTAAGCTTTCTCAGAAGGGTTTTTCACTAAGCATTAATTTCATCGTTTTGAGGATATTCATAGAAAGGCGCTACTCCAGAATATATTTTATCCAAATATGCTTTAAGGGAAGTTACATCATTGCCAACCTTGTCTTCAAAAAAGTTTTTCAATAACTTTCCATCAATCGTAATTTCTACATATTGGCCCCTTTCTATAGGAATGTCATCAGGTGTTTCAGGCAATCTGAAACAAAAACTTGGATAATTCTTCAAAAAAATACACAGATGCGTCTGATTGTTTTTGTCAGGAATTACTTTTTCTACATGTCCTTCATAAACAAGCATATAACTTTTATAAGGGTTAGATTTTTTCAAGATACTTCTTATGCACTTTCAGGTATCTTCTTGCAAAGTATTTGAAAAAACCATCCTCGTCTTTCTGTAGGGCTTTGTAGTAGGATTTCCTTTTTTTGTATTCGATTATTAGCATTGGATAATCATTATGCCACAGAACATAATTCGTTATGAGCCTACCAATTCTACCGTTACCATCTCCGAATGGATGTATCTTTTCGAATTTGTAATGCATTCTGGACGCAAGCTCAACTACATTCATTTTCTCGTTGTCTTTGTAGAATCCGATAAATTTATTCATTAACTTTCCAACATCCTGCCAATCTGGAGCGCGGTAATCAGCTACCCTGGCATGATAGTTGCGAAACATTCCAGCAATATCATGTTTTGTGTTTTGAAACAGTTCCTTGTGCCAATTTAGAATGAGTTGACTATTAAATTTCTCTTTCTTGTCTAGAATCTTCAGAAATATTTTTGTATGAGATTCGCTTTCTTTTATGTCCTTTAATGGCTTGTTTGGAGCTATGTCGTGTTCAATCAATTCTCTTGTTTCCTCAAGCGTTATCTTAGAGCCTTCAATGGCGTTGGTATTGTATGTGAAAGCTATTGCAATCTGCTCTTTTACTTTTTCTTTCATTGATTCAGGATATCTCTGCCATTCCTTCTGAAAACTGTTTTTTATTTTTTCGAAAAGCTTGAACAAAGAAATTTTGTTGCACTCCTCGAGAAAAACCTTTTTTATATCTTCTACGTTCTTAGGGATTTTCTTTCCAAGGTATTTTTCTTTGGTTATTATCTTGCCACCTTTTCTAAAGGAGTGCTGCAAATAAAAATATTCATTGTTGCCTTTCTTTCTTTTTATAGCTCTCATATTAATTATTACCATTACAAATATTTAAAATTAATGTTTTTTGTTAATTTTGTAATGGCAAGAAAACTTAAACTTTCTCAAGATACTTCTTCTGTCTTAAGTGAATAATTTGTCCACTATTAGAATGAATTTTGTCAATAATTTCTTTGTCTTGTGTACATACTATGAAACCTTCTTTAGAAAGTCGTATGAGATCATTATCTGCATTATCTTCCTTTGCTTCAATTATATCAACATTATGCTCGTAAATAAGTTTTAAACCTAACCTTGCTGCTCTGGCATCAGCACCAGTAGAATGTATAATCTTTCTAAGTTCTTTAACAACCAGATCAATTGTATAGAGTTCTGGGTGACCGAATTTTTCCAACTCTACAAATATGTCTACTTTAAACTTTGATGGGATTAACATGAAGTTAGCGTCTAGCAGGAATTTCATATTAAATGTTAGAATTCCAAGTTAAAAAAACATCTATTTAGAATCCTAGGTTAAAGAACACTGTCCATGCAACTGCCCAGAAGAACAGGTATATGAACAAACCGTTGGCTGCCCACCATTTGAATCCTCGTTTACCGACAAACCATTCTACAACAAATCCCAGTAAAATTAAAACAATGAACCCGATTGGAACAACTATCCATCCGCTCATTGTCTTGTGCATAATTAGAGAAACATAACCCATTACAAATGCTGCTATACTGTGAGCCAAAATAGAAATCCTTGAATGAAGCAAATCCTCTTCAGGAGTAGTTTCTTTTTTTACTTCTTTGATTTTTTCTTTCTTTATTTTTTCTGTTATTTCCTTTAATTCGATTACTTCTTTCTTTACTTCTTGCTTCTGTGCCTTGTTTTCTTTCGCCTCTTGCGTAACTTGTGCTTCTTCATTTTCTTTCTTTTCTATAAACATTTCTTCCATAAAATCATATTGTAAAAGGTTATTTTTATTTCTTTGACCTATGTCTTGTTTTCTTGCGTCTCTTGCGTAGTTTATGTTTCTTCATCTTGGCCGCCTTCCTTTTTTTGCCGCATGGTATAGGTCATCACCTCTTGTTTTTATACATATATCTTTGTTTATCATATTCTTTTTTTTGTTTTCTTATCTCAAGTCTTCTATTATATTCTATTTGTCTTCTAAGTATTTTTTCCCTGTTCTTAATATAATATTGTTTTTCTTTTTTTCTAACCTTTTCTAAGTTTTCCTTTCTGTATCTTATAGTACGTGTTCTTGTTTTTTCTTTGTTTTCATCTCTATATTTCTTAGTTCTTTTAAGAATATATTTTCTATTATTTAAGTAATATATATGCTTTGTTATACGTTCTCTCTTCTTTACACTGGATTTTTTTCTATATTTGTTTTGTTTTTCTAATATTGTTTCTTTATTTTTTATATAGTATTTTTTTTGTCTTAAAGAAGCTCGTCGAAGCGCTGATTTTAATATTTCTGAATTTCCTTCCCAAAGATGACCCAGTTTATATTTCATAGGTGTTGGTATGCAATTTTTAACTATTTTCAAGAATTTATTTGATTCGTTTCTGTTAAATTCTATGAAATAGCTTCCTATGTTTCTTTTTGTTATTTTACATTTAAGATCAAATCTTTTTTTAAACCATTTCTGAATTATTTTTTGTTCTTTATAAGAAAAACAATCTGTCATTATTCTAACATTCTTCCCTAAAATATGATAATTTCCATCATCACAATACCAAATTGCTAATCCTAGCTCATTTAATTGGTTTAAGATTTCAGAAGATATTTTTTTCTTTCCCTTCGGATAAAATATATCTCTATAATCTAATAATATAGCTAATTGTCTGCTGTAAAGACGTGTTTTTTCATAATATTTTTTCTGCACTTTTTCATATTGTTTATAATCAATTATTTTTCCTCCAAAAAAATTAAAACATTTATCATTTTTCCATATTAAATATTCTTTTTGTTTTTTAGAATGTGTCTCAATATAAATAGCTGATTTTTTAGATCTAGAATAAACTGACCCATCACCTAACAAACTCCCCAGAAGTATTTGTTTAGTTTTTTCATCTATTTTCGTTTTCATTATTATATAATTGGTGAAACAATTATATAAAGATAAAGCGTGCGTTTTATAAATGTTAATTTTTTGTTTGTTTATTTATTTTTTACATTCAACAAATAACAATGGTATATTATGAATTATTAGGCAAGTCTATAAGCGGACCATTTACTATACCTTCAGGCATTGTTACAACAGAACCGTCTGTTTTAAGAAAAATTGCAGATAATGTGCCTGAGGTCGGCATTCTGACAACAAAAAGTATAAGCGTTGAACCAAGGGAAGGTAACAGAGAACCTATAATAACGCAATATGCTCCTCTTTGTTTTGCTAATGCCGTAGGTCTTAGGAACCCCGGAGCAGAGAAATTTGCTGAAGGTCTTGCTGAAATAAGTCCTCTTCCTGATGACAAATTTTTAATGGTATCGATATTTGGTGGGAATAAAGATGAATTCTTAGGAGCTGCAGAATATCTATACGAATACGCAGATGGTTTTGAATTGAATGTTTCTTGCCCACACGCAGAGGGTTATGGACAGGCAATTGGACAAGATACTGAATTAGTAATAGATATAGCAAAAGGTGTTAAAAAATTTGGAAAACCTGTTTTCATTAAGCTCTCGCCTAATATAAATTTTGATCCTATTCTAGCAGAACATGCAGATGGTTTTGTTGCTATAAACACTGCGGGTCCAGGCATGCACATTGTTGATGGTTATCCTGTCTTGACTAACATCAAAGGTGGCATTTCAGGAAGAAGCATTCTTCCAATAGGCGTAGGATATATCAGTGATCTCAGAAAAGCCCTTAATGAAAGGGGTTACAACAAACCAATAATAGCTTGCGGCGGCATATCTACAGCTGACCATGTAAGAAACTACAAG
>JAHIRU010000052.1 GCA_018818465.1 Nanobdellota archaeon | reverse complement strand
TATAGAAGGCTTTGTTGTTATCATTGTAGCGTGCATCTTCAAAGAATTGAATTCTGCTGTCTCACCGACTTTAGTGAAATTCTTTTCTTTTATTCCTTCTCTGACTGTGTTTATGTCTTCGTTTACAGTTGCAAGCCATTTATCATAATAAGGACATGTTTTTAGTGTTTGTGCCATGCCTGCTCTGCTCTTCACTTTTTTTTCTTCTATGCTTACAATTGTTGTAACCATTCTGAAGTCCCAATGATCTTTAGGAGCTATCTGTTCAGCGAAACTATCTGTTCCGTCTTCCCTTTCGCCACGATGCCATTCTACAAAACCGCCTTCTATTGATCTTGACGCTGAACCAGAACCTCTTCTAGAAAGCATTGAAAGTTCTTTTTTATCAAAATCTAAACCTGCTGCCTTTGAAGCAGCAAAACTTAAAGCAGCAAAACCTGAAGCAGAAGATGCCAAGCCAGCAGCTGTAGGAAAATTGTTTTTTGATACAACTTTCACTCTTTCAGTTATTCCTGCCATCTCTCTGATGAGATCTAAATGTTTAATAATCTCACCCACATCCTTTTCATCAGTGAGTTCTTGATCATTTAAAATTACAATATCATTTTCATAGGTTGGATTAAATTCTACAGTAGTAGTTGTATTTAATCCGTCTAAAGTCATTGAAATGCTACCATTTTGTGGAAGCATTAATTTACTATCACGCTTTCCCCAATACTTGGTCAAAGCTATGTTGGAATTCGCAACTGCAGTCGCCTTCATCATATCACCCCTAAGATTAAATTAATATAGAATGTTTGAAGATTGGGTTTATAAATGAAAGCCTCGTCCGGGAATTGAACCCGGGACCTCAGCGTTACCAACGCTGCGCTCTACCGACTGAGCTAACAAGGCATGTTTTTATTTTTATATTGTTAAGCTATAAGAATAAAAATCCTGGGGTTAAATGTTAATTATATGTTTATAACAAGTAAAGATTTTCTTTCTTTATATGAAAGACCCAATTCAGGTAAACGATCTCTTAATAAAATTAAACATTTACTTCCATTTGAATTGAATAAACATGTTGCTAGTGTTGTAAGTTATGTAACTTTTGATGGCCACCTTTCAAATGATTATTTACAATTATACTTATCATCAAAAGATAAGAAAACGCTTAGAGATTTTTCAAACTTACTTGAAAATAAATTTAAAATGAAAGGAAAACTAGAAAAACGCATAGAAGGTTTTGGTGAAAGTTATAAATTAAGAATGTTTAACGGACCCTTTTGTCGATTAATTAAATTATCTGGAGCACCTGCAGGCAAAAAGGTAATTGTTTTATTTGATGTACCAAAATGGATAAGAGAAAATAAAGAATCATCAAGAAATTATTTAAGAATAGCATTTGATTGTGAGGGTTGTGTGTGGAGAGATCCTGATGGATACCCAAGAATAAGATTTGCAATGAATAAATCTTTAAATTTACTTGAAGATGGAAAAAAATTTATACAATCAATGAAAGACATGCTGGGTGAATTTGATATAAAAACTACTAAAACATGGGAACGTGGAGGCTATTCTAATGGTATAATACCAACCAAAAGTCTCTGTTTTTCAATAAAAACTAGAAGTATTAAAAAGTTTTCAGAACAAATAGGCTTTAATATAGAAAGAAAACAAAAATTGCTTAAGGAAATAGTGGAGTCGGACGTTATGGGACGTTTTGATTGAAAAATCTAGACGCATAAAGACGTGGGGTAATGGTATCCTAACCGGCTCCAGATGCTAGTCTGGAGCGATGATTCCAAAGATGATTGGAAAACTGGTTTGTGCTTCGGCAGAGAGAAACCGGTTGATGTGAGTTCGATTCTCATCGTCCCCATATTATTATTCTACTTAAAACAATAATTATATATGAAGGGTCAGGCTGCATTCGAGTACATGGCGATTTTTATTATAGTTATGGCATTTGTTACGCCTGTCTGGTTTTATGTTATCAGTTTGCAGGGTGATACAACAAATGATCTGTACTTTACTTATGCAAAGAATGCTGCAGATAAGATAACTCAGACAGCTGATCTAGTCTATTCGCAAGGTTATCCTGCAAAACTGAGAGTAAAAGTTTACATGCCGCCTAACATACTGGAAGCCTTTTTTGATGATAAAACAGTTGTGTTAAAAATGGCAATAGACTCGCATGAAACCTATATTACATCGCTATCCACAGGCACACTAACAGGCAGCCTGCCTACTAGTGAGGGTGTGTACTGGCTTGATGTAGAGGCTGAGAATGATCATGTTCAGATATCATACACATAAAAATAAAGAATTTAATAGAAATAGCAGCTTTAGAAAAGCGCAAACATCAGTAGAGTTTTTAATAATTTTTGTTTTTTTGCTGACAGCTTTAGCGACAATGAGCTACATAAGTTTTCAAAAATCAAATGATATATTAGAAAATCAAAAAGCCCTTGAAGCAGAAAAAACTCTCAGAACAATATCGGATAAGATAAATATAGTTTTTATAGAGGGTTATGGATTTTCAATGAATGTTACGCTGCCTCAAAAAGTATATGCAGAGGATTACACTTTTGAATTGTATGAAAACAGATTAACTATTAACATCTTTAACGCCTCTTACAGAAGATTGCTCGCTACTGAAAATATAACAGGTCTTCCGCAGCCTGGAATAAACGTATTAGAAAATGTTAATGGAGTTGTTGTAATAACACAATAGGATGGTTAAAATGAGGGGACAGATTTGGTCAATGGATTTTATTGTTTCAGCAATCATATTTTTCATAGCGCTTGCTACAATCATGTTCTCTTGGAACTATATAATACAGAATACAGATGAACAGACTGTTATAAACGAGATGGAAAGCAGTGTATTGGATATAACAGATGTTTTGGTAAGAAGTCCTGGCGTGCCAAGAGATTGGACACCCTCAAATGTACAGAGCATAGGGCTGGCTTCAGAAGAGAATAAATTGAATGAAACCAAAGTTGATTATTTCATGCAATTGGATTATTCGGAAACCAAACTGCTTCTTGGCATAAAGAACTATCACTTCTATTTTGAATTAGAGGATTTGAACAATCAGACAGTGAAGAATCAAGCTGATCAGAACATAACCAAGGGTGTATACCCTGATACTGCTTCATTTATACAGATACCAGTTGAGAGATACGCTTTATATAGAGACGCAATAGTAAAACTAAAATTCATTTTTTGGTCTTTCTGACCAAATTTCACTTATATATCGAGCTTGAACATCTTGTACTTAATTGTTATTTTATAGCCCAATTTCTTCATTTCTCTTAAAACGTTCTTTTCAACCTTTCCCCTTTTTAATAACTCTTGCATACCGAAATCGAGAGCTAGAACAGGGTTCTTTACGTCAATTAATACCTGCTTATCTTCGATAGTAATTTCTAGTGCAGGTTTTCTGCCTATTAGAACCATAAAATGCGCTTTGCCACAAAGGCCTTCTAGAATTTTAGCTAAAATACCCATAATAATCGTTTTTGATTAAATTTTATTTTTTCTTCTTAAGGGGTGTAACTGTAAAGGTGATCTTACCAGTCACTTCTACATCTACATTCTTTCCTAATGTGAATTTTATACCATCAAGGCTAACAGAAGTACTTGCCTCTTTACCCTCTAGAAGATTTAATATTTTTATTAGGATTTCTTCCTTATTTTTAATAATTTCTTCAACAACGCCTGTCATTTACTCACCTCATAATTATTGTTTCATTGTTTATATCAATTCATTGGTTTAAAGACGACTATATGAAGTTAAGATTAGTCGTCAACTGTTCTGAATAATATATTATAGAAAAAACATAGATAAATATATGGAAAAAATAATTGTAGGTCGAGATAGGCACGATCTTAAAAAATTCGGCTCTAAAGCAACAATTTTTATTGGAAAGCATATAGTTGGTGAAGGTGAGGAAGCTCACCTAACGAATCCTATATACATGGATGTTAACAGACCTCATCTTGTTTTGATATGCGGTAAGCGCGGATCTGGAAAAAGTTATGACGTTGGGGTTATAGCAGAAGAGTTTCTAACACTGCCGCCAGACATAAAGAATAATCTATCAGGTTTGATTATAGATACGATGGGAATATACTGGTCAATGAAGAGTCCCAACACAGATCAGGCTGTTCTACTTAAGAAATGGGGATTAAAACCAAAAGGAATAAAGATTAAGCTTCTTGTTCCAAAACCTTATGCTGAAGAATACAATAAACTCGGTGTTAAGATTGATGGTACTTTTACTCTATCATGTTCTGAACTGAATGCAATGGACTGGATACTGTCATTTGGTTTTTCTCCAATAGATCCGCATGGCGTGGCTATAGAGAAAGCTATTAAAAAGGTGTCAGGAGAACATAGAGATGGTTACATTATACAAGACATAATCGATGTTATAGAAGATGAAGATATCGATCATAATGTAAAAAATGCTCTGGTAAACAGATTCAATGTTGCAAAAGATTGGGGAGTATTTGAAAGAAAGGGAATGGATGTAAAGACTTTTTTTGATCCTGGTGGCCTGACAATCCTTGATGTCTCAAGATTTGTTGGTATTTCTGCTGGCTGGTCTGTAAGAAACATGCTTTTGGGATTGATTTGTACAAAAATTTATCAGAAACGACTCGTTGCAAAAAAAGCAGAAGAGTTTGGTTTGATGACGTATCAGGATAAAAAAACTATACCAATGATATGGGTTATGATTGACGAAGCACACCAATTTCTTCCAAATGATAGTATGACAGCTGCTTCTGAAGCTCTGCTCACAATTATCAAGCAGGGCAGAGAGCCTGGCATTTCTCTTATACTAATGACGCAAAGGCCTGACAAACTGCATCCAGATGCACTTGCACAATCTGATATAGTTATATCGCATCGCCTTACAGCAGAAGCAGATCTACGTGCACTGCGTTCTATAATGCAGAGCTACATGCTGGATGACATAAACGAGCACATAAACAATCTTCCAAGACAGAAAGGTACTGCTGTCATTCTTGATGACAACTCAGAAAGACTTTATTCTGTACAAATCAGGCCAAGAATATCTTGGCACGCGGGCGGTTCGCCAACAATTGTAAAGAAGAAGGGTCTTTTTGAAGAAGAAGAATCTGATATAGAATGATTATTTTTTAAATCCATCTTTTAGAAGTTTTAAAGCGTTATCTGTTAAATCATGTGATTTGATTAGGCTCTCATCATCTAAATCATGTCCTCTATATGGTTGGAATGATATTATACTCATTTTTAATAGCAAGTCTCTTACCTTTCTCGAATTTTTTGATAAAATTGGATGCGATATTTCAAGATCCTTTGACTTAAATCCTGGAAAATCCCCGTCATGACGATTGACAACACGATCCCTAAGCCTGCAATCAGAAAAATAGCTCATAGGTATTTCAGACTCTATTTCCTTTATGGAAAGTGTATTGTTGGTCTCTATATCTCCAATAGGAATTCCTGTTTTATAGAGCTGTAAATAATCATGAGAATCTATTCTGAACAAATGATTATGCTTATCAAAAATGTCTTTTATCATGTTAACAAAATATTCTGATTGATCTGTTTCATCTGCAAGATGTCTGCCTAGAAAATCTGTAATTTCATTTAGAGAATATCCTCCTATAAAACTTTCACAGAACTCTGTTACATCAAATTTGTATGTCACAACATTTCCATCTTCTTTACGTCTTTCATAACCTTGTGGAAAACCTAGAACATAATCTCTTTGAGAAAACCATCGTTTAAAAAATGGATCCAAATCTACTGCCCAGGCATCTCGATGAACTTCTAAAGTCCTGATTTCTTCATAACCTGGCAACATACCATACGGTGCTAAACTTCTGCTCATAAAAATAGTTGAAAGTTAATTATTTATTATCGAATTACTTTCATTTTTTCTTTTTTCTCCAGTACCATACTATAATTAGAGTAATTATGATAATTGCTACAATAATTATTATCCATAACCAGTTCGTGCATTCTGTGAGACAGCTGCCTCCACAATCAACTCCCTCTTCATCTGAATTCTGTATGTTATCTTGGCAATGTTCGCAGTTGTCATCAACTAATCCGTTGCAATTGTCATCCAATTCGTTAAAACATAGATCTGTTTTTTCAGGATAGAAAGCATCTACACACTCTCCCCACAATTCGTCATCACCGCATATCGATATTCCGAATTCACATATTCCCTGATTTGAATCAGGACCGCAATCTCTTGTTTCACCTGGAACAAAACAGCAATCAGCGTAATCATCTATTATGCCGTTACAGTCATCATCAATACCGTTGCATGATTCTTGTTTTGGTTCGTTTTGAGCATCAACACACCAGCAAGAAGTTTCCTCTATAGTTATGAATCCATATACATTATCTATTACGCCTTCGCAGTCATCATCAAATGTGTTGCATATTTCATCTGTTGGTTCTACAGAACAATCTGTCCACTTTCCATCAACGCATGTCTGGATAGCTCCTTCGCAAGCACCTATCTGGTTTCCGCAAGATTTGATTTCGCCTTCTTTACAACGCGAGGCTCCGCCTCCGCCTCCGCCACCAGAGCCGCCGCCACCGTTTGGTGGTGTAGGTGATACCGAACCGCAATCAGGATCATCTAAAATGCATTCTCCCCATGTTCCTCCTCCACATGTTTGTTGACCAGTACAATTCACAGCATTAATAATCAAAAAACATTCTCTGTTGGGGTTGTCTAAACAAAAACCATCACAACATGTTTCACCTAATTGACAATCCTCATCAAAAGAACACGGTATATCAACGCCTACTTCACCCATTTCAGCAAAAACAGGATTGACTAAAAAGAGAGTTAATATTAGAAACGATGCCAATAGAATTCTCATATATATATTTGGTTTTTATTCTTTAGATGTTTTTTCATTTATTCGAATGGTTTTGAATTCAACTTTGCCTTTGTTCACCAAATCCTTTATTTTGTTTTGTTTTACAGTTAGATTTGAGTCGCCTGTCTTGAATTCAATAAAAATTACTTTATCATCCTCAAACTGTACGCCATCTATCGGCGTTCCTAAAAAGCGGAAGTTTTGTTCATTGTATGGGTATACTTCAAGGAATGGTATGAACTGTTCTGTCATCTTACCGTATTTGGTACTAAGACTCTGCTTGCTTGAACGCAGATCTTCTACAAGAAGTCTTAACTTTGTATTTTCTTTATAGACATTTCTATAGAGATATATAACAAAAATTAAAAGCAAAATAACTATAACAAATAATAGGTCCGAATACATGACAATCACATCTTCTTTTTAATAGTTTAAAAGATAATATATATTACAGGAGGTAGCGAAATTTATTCGCTTTTTATATGAAGGGAGAAGTATCAAAAAACGCGATTACGTTTCTAGTGGTTTTATTGCTAGTAGTTTCAGTGGTAGGAGTAGGTACAGTTACTTTTTCATTAATGAACGGCTCGGGTATTTCGAACAACGACATAGATAAAGGTACAGTGGGTGCTTATGTGGGAGAACCTCCAATTTCAACAGGAAAGGGGACAGTCGGCTTGACTGTTTCAACTTGAGGAGGATAAAATGATAGATAATAACATATTAGCTGCTCTTGTTGTGGTTTCTATAGTGATTTCTCTCGGAGGAGTTTTTTTGATCACAAATATGTCAGCTGGACGCATAGGAATGGCAACAGGAACAGTAGGAATGCAACTGGATCCAGACACAACAATAACGTTAGTAACTTCTGACATCAATTTTGGTACAGTCACTCTGGGTCAAAGAGATGATACAACAGATGGTATTCCATTACCATTCTATATCAGAAATGATGGAAGCGTTGCTGTGGACATAACTATAGGAGCAACTGACCTATTTACTAGTACGCCTAACCCAACAATCAATTACCAATTTATGTGCGGTGGTACAACGGAAATGGTGTTATGTCCTGTAGGATCTGTTGTAACATGGACAAACATGCCAATAGAATTGTTGCCAATAACAGTGGTGAAGGGTTTAGGTTTCGGCGACACAGCAGATGAAATTGAAATTGAAATAGCTATAGGTGTACCAACAGATGAACCAGCTGGTAATAAAGCATCAACCGTAACATTAACTGCATCAGAAGCAATATAGGTGAAATGAAATTATTTTTTTATTTTTTTTAACTCTTATTACATATATCTATATAGGTGAAAGTGTTTGAGAAAAATCTTAACATTATTGGTCTTTGTTTTGGCTCTGAATTCAATGGTAATTGAATCTGAAGCACTTGGCATATCTCCTAGCAGAGTAATAATAGATTTTCAACCAGATCTTCAAGAGATTCGTGAATATACTGTAATAAACAACGAAGATGAAGCAAAAACAGTTGAATTGTATAAAAAGGGTGATTTAGCTGATTACATAATATTGCATGATACTTTTTATGCACTTTCTCCTAACGAAAGAAAAACTTTTAGCTATGATATAAATCTTCCAGATTCGCTGGAAGGTTATGGCATATTTGATACAAGAATAGGTGCAATGGAAACAGCACCAGAAGGTTCTATGATGGGTGGTAGAGCAGCTGTTGAATCTCAGTTATGGATAAGAAAACTTTTCGAAGGTACGTATATAGAGCTTTCATTATTAGCAAGTGATGGTTATGCTGGAAATATTGTTCCAATTAGCTTAAAAATAACTAATTTTGGTACAGAGGACGCTGCATGCAGCGGTTTGTTAGAGATATTTTATTCTGACCAGAAGATAACAGAATTTGAGATGAGTGAAACTGTTATAGCATCTACAGGAAATACAGACTTTGATATACAATGGAATACCGTAGATGCTTCAGCAGGAGAGCACACAGCTAAAGCAACTCTTTTATGCAATACACAAGAATTCACTGCTGAAAAAATATTTGTATTAATTCAAGAAGGTGGTGAAATAGGAAACATTAATGAAAATGTACCGGAAGAATCTCAACAAAAACCTGATACAGGAGAGACTGGCAAAGAGGGAATTGATATAGGTGTTGAGGTAATATTTTTATCATTTTTCATATTGCTGGGATTATTTGCTACAGCTTTAATATTATATATGAAGAAAAAAGGTTGGTTTTGAATGAAAAAACAGTTTAAGATTTTTTCTATACTGTTTATCATAATTTTTCTTAGCCTGTTTATTGTATATTTCTGGTTTTTTCAGTTACCGATTGAAACTAAAACCGTAAAAATGCACGTACTTGTCAGCAATTATACTGGTTTTAATTTAGATACAGATGTTATGTATTTTGGATCTGTTCCAGGAAAGGGTAGTGTAGAAAAGGGTTTCAATCTTACTAACAGTGGTAATGAAAATCTTATCGTAAACATTTATTCAGAAGGCAATATATCTCAATTTGTTTCCTTTTCAAAAAACAACTTTGTTTTAAAACCAGATTCTATTGATAATATATTAGTTATAGCAGACATTCCAGAAGGAACAGAGTTGGGTGAATATTCAGGTACACTCTATATAACTTTCAGAAGATCTATTTATTAGAATGCAGCTCTACTATATCTTTATCTTGTAGCATATGCTCAGGACCAATTCTCTGTCCAGGAAACTTTGCTGAAGGTCCCCATATTCTTGCAAAAGTGAATCTGTCTTTGAAAACCTTATGTATTTCCTTTGCCACATCGCTTACCATGGAATTATTTTTCATTATAATAGGTTCTTTCATATCAGGTTCTTTGCCTAATCTTTTTAGATAAATTCTAATTAAACCAAGATTTTCCCAGATGCTGTTTTTAAGATCTTCTAGATGTTCCCCCATTTCAGCTGAAATAGGTATTGCCTGGTTTTTTAAGCAAAACATTTCCACTTCTTCCTCTCTCATCATATCAGTTTTGTTCAATAAAACTATCATTGGGACATAACTTCTATTTCCAAGCAAAGCATCTATGAATTCATCTGCTGTTATATCATCTCTTATCAAAATATCAGCGTTGTAAATACCAAACGATCCTGCTACTGCTTTTATCTCGTCTGGCGCTGTTTTTGTGAGTTTAACCGTAGATTCAACGTTTATTCCACCAACACTCTTCTTTTCTATTTTTACGTTAGGTTTTTTTTGATTCAGCCTGAAACCAGAATTGTAAAGCTCTTTCTTCATTATTTTTAGACGTTTTTCAGGCTCCTTGTTGTCTAAAACAAAGAGTATCAGATCTGCTATTCTAACAACAGAAAGGACCTCTTTACCACGACCCTTTCCAGAGGAAACTCCTTCTATCAATCCTGGAACATCCAGCATCTGTATGCTGGCCCCATTCATTTTCATCACACCTGGAACAACCTCTGTTGTTGTAAATTCATAATGAGCTACTTTTGATTTTGCATCAGTTAACTTGTTCAAAATCGTGGATTTACCAACAGAAGGATAACCAACTAAAACAAGAGTAGCATCACCAGATTTTTTGATGCCATAACCAAGGCTCTGCGGTCCACCAGAAGTCTTTTGAGCATCCTGACGCAATTTTGCTAGCTTTGCTTTCAGAGCACCTATATGCTTCTGCGTAGCTTTGTTATATTTTGTTTTCCTTATCTCATCTTCAATCTCAGTTATCTGTTCCTGCTTTCCAGAGTCTTTTGTCTTTGTTTTCGCTTCTTTAGCCTCTTCTTCCAGTTCCTTGATTTGATGTCTTTTACCCATATTGTTATTTTTTAAACAACCTTACTTTAATAATGCTTATGGAAAAAGACCAACATTTCATGGTTAACAAGGAAATTGTAAGGAAAATTGCCTCTCTTGCAGAAATTGCGTCAAATGAAACGGTTATAGAGATAGGTGCAGGAAAAGGAATTTTGACAAAGGAACTTGCTAAAACTGCAAGAAAGGTGATTACTATAGAAGTTGACAAGAAACTGAAACCTATTCTTGAGAGAAATTTGAGAAGTTATAAAAACGTCAGTGTTTTAATCAAGAATGCGTTAAAATCTGATTTATCTGCAGATAAAATTGTTGGCAGTCTGCCTTATGCTATATGCGAAGCTCTGATTCAGAAGCTTCCTTCTTTTGATTTCAAGAGAGCTGTTTTCACTGTTTCAAAATCCTTTGCTTATAGGCTTCTTGCAAAGCCTGGTGATGATAATTATAGTAAACTGTCAAAATTTGCACAAGAAAACTTCAAAATTTCTATAGAAATGGACGTCCCAAAGGAGGCTTTTGAACCTCGTCCAAAGGCCAATTCTATGGTAATTTCTTTGATAAAAACCGATAAGAAGCGACGCTAATAAAGCTATTTATACTATAAAAACCAATATATATTATAATATATTAACAGTTAATAGACAATTATAAATTTAAAAATACAACTGAATAATTAAAAGTTTTGAAGGAAATTCCCTTGTTTAAAATAAATCAAACTTAGAGGAAAGTGTTATGACTGAGGAAAGCGTTGTGAATGAAAAAAGTGCAGAGCATATGGCAAAGGACCACAGAGAAATTAGCATAAGCCAATTTTTCGAGAAAAATAGACATCTTTTGGGTTATGATAACAAGATCAAAGCACTTCTTACAATTATCAAAGAAGGCGTGGACAATGCACTCGACGCAACAGAAGAAGCAAGGATCTTGCCTGACATATATATAAAAATAGAGGAAATTGACAAAGAAACATACAGGATTGTTATAAGAGACAACGGTCCTGGCATCATTAGAGCTCAGATATCTAAAATATTCGGTAAGCTTTTGTACGGTAGCAAGTTCCATAGGTTGAGACAGAGCCGTGGACAACAAGGTATAGGTATAAGTGGTGCTGTTCTTTATGCTCAATTAACTACAGGCGAATCCACAAAAATCTTGACTTCTACAGGAAAAGGAAAGACGCATAAAATAGAAATGAAAATTGATGTTAAAACAAACGAGCCCAAAATTTTAAAAGATGAAGTTATTGATGGCAAAGAGTGGAAGGGCACTCAGATAACAATTGTTGTAGAGGGTATATACAGAGAACATAAGCAGTCTGTAATAGAGTACCTAAAACAAACAGCCATATCAAATCCTTTTGCTAACATAACATTTGATTCCCCAAACGGAAGAGTAGAATTCAAACGAGCTGTTGACCATCTGCCTAAGGAACCTAAAGAGATTAAACCACATCTCTACGGTATTGAAGTTGGAATAATGACTAGAATGCTTCAGGAAACAAAGGGTCGATCGATACTAGGATTTTTGACAACAGAATTCAGCAGAGTCGGTAAAAAAAGTGCTGAAGACATATGCAAGAAGGCTGGAATAGATGATAAGATAAGTCCAAAAAAAATTGAACACAGTCAAATAGTCGAAATGGTTAAAGCTATAAAAGAAGTTAAACTTTCAAGGCCTCCTACTGATTGCTTGTCTCCTCTAACCCAGGAGCTAGTTGAAGCTGGTTTAAGCAAGGAACTAAACCCTGAATTTGTTACATCAATTTCAAGACCTCCCACAGTTTATAGGGGTTGGCCTTTCCAAATAGAAGTTGGTATTGCATATGGTGGTTCAATAAAAGAAGCCAGTGTTATGAGACTCGCCAACAGAGTTCCTTTGCTATATCAATCAGGAGATTGCGCAATATCAAAAGCTGTCGCTGGAGTTGATTGGAAAAGATACGGCCTTTCTGGGGACAAAATACCTGATGCTCCTGTTACCATATTCGTACACATGTCATCTGTGTGGGTACCGTTTACATCTGAATCCAAAGAAGCAATAGCTTCGTATACAACAATAATAAAAGAAATAAAACTTGCCCTGCAAGACTGTGCAAGAAAGCTTTCTATTTATTTATCTGGTATAAGGAAAGCTGAGAGAATAGCGGAAAAAAGGAGAATATATGAGAAATATGCACATGAAACTGCTGTTGCTTTGAATGAATTGACAGGTGATGAGAAAGAAAAAATAGAAAAAGCTATTCTCAAGATAGTTGAAGAAAAATGGGGAGAAATTGAGCAGGAATTGATAGAAGAGAACGATAAAGAAACAGGTGTAGAAAAAGAGGATGAAAACAAATGAATGAGAAAGAAGTTATAGGAAAATTATCCGGACTAGGCAACAAGGTATTGAAGGATATAAAATCAGTGAAAGATCCAGACATACAGCTGCCTGTAAGAGCCCTGTCTAATATTTATTTTGATGAAAAAAGCAAACTGATCAAATTAGGAGATAAAACAAGCCACAGATCCTACATGAACATTGCACATACAAGAAAATTCATGCAAACATTGCTTGTTGCTGCAGAGTGCAAGAAGATTATAGATCAAAATGTTTCAACATCTATCAGAGATCTGTATTATGCTGTTAAGCATACCATTCCTGGCACAAAGGAGAATACTTTTGAAGAACAAAGCGAATCTGATCCTATTATAGAGGACATAGAGGCTACTCTCAACACTTTAAGAGAGCAACTTCATCTACAGGCAGATAGAAAAGGCTACATAGCAGGAAGTCTTGTTATTAATGATACAGGAGATGAAATAGACTGCGGTAAAATGGGTTCATCTGGCTGGGCTATACCATCAAACGCAGAACCTGATGTAATAAAATTCAAGAAATGTGATGCTGAATACGTCTTGATGGTGGAGAAGGATGCGGTGTGGCAAAGATTGAACCAGGACAAGTTTTGGCAAAAGCAGAATTGTTTAATAATCACAGGAAAGGGTCAACCGGCACGTGGTACAAGAAGGATTGTTAACCGTTTGCATAAGGAGCTAAATCTTCCTATATACGTGCTTACAGATGCTGATCCGTGGGGATATTATATTTATTCTGTTTTGAAGCAAGGCTCTATCAATTTGTCCTTCCTATCAGACAGGATAGGTACGCCTAAAGCAAAATTCATTGGTTTGACAACCATGGATGTAGAAAAATTCGGCATTCCGAAGAACGTAACAATCAGATTAACTGAGGGTGATAAAAAGAGAACCGTGGAGATGCTTAATTACGTCTGGTTCAAACCAAAAGAATGGCAGGATGAACTAAAAAATATGATGAAAGTTGGATATAAACTAGAACTGGAGGCTCTATCTGCAAAAGGCATCAAATACATCAGCGAGAAGTACCTGCCTGAAAAGATAAACAATAAGGAATTCTTGCCTTAAAAAAACCTTTTTCAAAAAATTAACATCCAAACAAATCAGCCAAATCACTAAGTTCTCTGTTGCCTGGATATTTGGCTAAATCCGGACCAACCCATGTTGGATAACCGCTAACTCCTGCAGATTCACATATTGATGGTGTTTCTGTGCATTCTACGTAATCAACGTACTGGAATGCATCACCAAAACTTTCTTTCTGTGATTTACAATGACCGCACCAATAAGCGCCGTACATTTTTACTCCTTTATTTGTGAGGCATCTTGCTAGTGTTTCTTCAAAACTCATTTCTCCGTTGCCATCAGAAGGAGCTTCACAAACAACCATTGCAAAACCAGATGCACTGGTTGGACAAGGCACTAAAAATGTTGTCACAGCTACCGTAGCTACAAGTATGACAAGAAGCGATGCAGCACCTATTATGATGTTTCTGTCTTTTTTTTTCATGAAAATCACTTCTTTTTGTTTTTTATAAATGGTATATACTATTTAAATACTTCTGTCCTACAATAGAATTCTATGGGCTACACGTTGATAATAACAGAAAAACCGAGCGCTGCACAAAAAATGGCAAATGCTCTGACTGAAGGCAAAGTTGATAAGACAACCAAGGGCAAAATTAGTTATTATAAAATCAAGAGAGGCGGAAAGGACATAATGATTGTTTCTGCTGTAGGACATCTCTTTGTTATGGATGAAAAGGATACAAAGGTTAAATGGTCGTATCCTGTTTTTGATGTTGATTGGAAACCAACCTATTTAAGAAAAGGAAATCTGTGGGCAAAACCATATTTTGATAATATAAAATCCTTAGTTAAAGGAGCATCTGATTTCATTTCTGCATGCGATTATGATATAGAAGGTTCTGTAATTGCATTTAATATACTGAGATTCATATGCGGAACAGAGAAAGGCAAGAGAATGAAATTTTCTACTCTGACAGAAGAGGATCTTATTGAAGCTTATGAAAAGGCTTCACCCAAATTGGATTTTCCTCAAATAGAAGCTGGTTTAACAAGGCACCAGCTTGACTGGTATTTTGGTATAAACCTGTCCCGTGCATTAACGCTATCAATAGAGCATGCTGGTGGTTTCTGGACGCTTTCAACAGGCCGTGTTCAAGGACCGACATTAAAACTTCTTGAAGACAGGGAAAAAGAGATAAGAAAATTTGTACCCAAACCTTTTTGGGAAATTGAATTGAAATGCCTTTTAGGAGGAAAAATAGTAGCTGCGCAGCACGAAAATGACAAGTTTTGGAAAAAGGACGAAGCATCAAAAATTTTCGAAAAATGTAAAGGTAAAGATGGTATAGTAAATGATGTTACTAAAAAAGAGGTAAAACAAAATCCACCATTTCCTTTTGATTTAACAACACTTCAACGTGATAGTTACAACTTATTTGGCTATTCGCCAAAAATGACTTTGGATGTTGCACAAACACTTTATGAACATGCTTTGATCAGCTATCCTAGAACATCAAGCCAAAAACTTCCTGCAAAAATAGGCTTTAAGAAAATTTTAACAGACCTTTCAAAACAAGAAGAATATGCTGGTTTATGTGAAAAGCTTCTTTCAAAACCGATATTAAAACCAAATGAAGGCAATAAAATAGATTCTGCTCACCCAAGCATATTCCCAACAGGCGTATTACCGAAGAAACTGAACAGCTATCAAAAGAAGGTATACGATCTTATTGTTAAGCGCTTCTTTGCTGTTTTCAATGATGCAGCAGTACGTGAACAGATGCGCGTAAAGATAGATGTCAACAAAGAAATCTTTGTGACGCATGGCATAAGGACATTGAAAGCCAACTGGATGGATTTTTACAAACCTTATGCTAAATTCAAAGAGCAGGTTCTTCCTGACGTAGAAAAGGATGATCATGTCAAGATCAAAAACATTGACATGTTTGACAAGGAGACTGAACCACCGAACAGATATAGCCAGGCATCAATTCTTAAGAAGATGGACGATCTTGGACTTGGTACAAAGGCTACACGTGCTGGAATTCTTCACACTCTGTACGAGCGTGGCTATGTTAGAGATTCATCAATAAACGTAACAAAGCTTGGTGAAGCTGTTACATCAGAATTAGAAAAATACTGTCCTGAAATAATATCTATCGAGCTCACCAAAAGATTTGACGAAGACATGGATAACATACAGGCTGGCAAAGAGAAGCGTGAAAAAATAATCAAGGATGCTGAAAAGGAGCTCATAAAAATTCTAACCAATTTCAAAAAACATGAGAAAGAAATTGGTGAAGAGCTGAAAAAAGCTGTTAAAGATTATGAACACAAACTCCATACGCTAGGCAAATGCAACAAATGTGGTGGTGAATTGCATATCATTCATTCTCCTGCAACGCACAAGCGTTTTGTGGGCTGTACTGGCTATCCGAAGTGCTCTAATTCGTTCCCGCTGCCTCAGATGGGCTATGTAGAAGCTACAAAGCAGAAGTGCAAAGATTGCGGACTTTTTACAGTATTGCTCAAAAGCAAGGGCCGAAGACCATGGAACTTCTGCGCCAAGTGTGGCTTTGAGAAGTGGAAAAAAGAACAGGATGAGAAAAAGAAAGCATCAGGAGCTAAGCCTGCGACACCGGCAAAAACTGAAGTAAAGAAAGTTGTGAAAAAAAGAGTTAAGAAGAAGTGATTTATCCTAATCTATTAGATATAGCTGTTTCTGTATAATCATTCATGTTATCAAATAATGGTTGATTATCAGGCAATATTGGCGGACCGAATAAATTTCCTGCTGGAGGACCTGGCCAATATGATTGCCAATCAGCAAACTGGGCATAAGCTTCTATTCCTCCACCACCAAGAGCTACAGCAACAATAATTGGACCCGAACCTCCTGAAAGAACCGATGCCGCAACAACACCCAATGTTCCAATAGCAACACCTCCCCATTCTAATCCTGATTGCCTGGTTCCTCTTGTATTCACACAATAGTTATATTCTTTTCTTTCAACCTTTTCATAATTTTCATAGTCAACATTAATTGCTATGCCATCAGTAACGCATTCTGGTGTTATAGTATATGTATCATAAAAACCATCTTCGTTTACATCTGTTAACATAAGTTCGTATCTCTTATTGTTTATATTAGCTTCAAAGGACAGTACTTCAAAGGTTGGTTCAAATTTCTGATTTTCGTTTATTATTCTATATAAATCATCTATTTTTTTCTCGTCTTCAGGATCGCTATTGTAAAGATTTATTGTTATAACTTTTCCAGAAGATCCGATATAGAGACCGAATGTTTTAATTTCAATTGTTTCACCATTTCTAATTTCATTTTTAGGTTTTATTGATTCTACATCGTTTTCATTCATTCCCAATGTACTTAATATTTCATCTTTATGTAAAGTGAATAAATCATTAACTGTCAATCCTTCCCCATTTCTTGGGTTTTCTAATAAAGAGTTTATTTCCAACATGTCCAAACCTATTTCATCGAAAAAATATTCAATTGAACAAGGTATTTTATTATCTGGGCAGTTAGTTCTGTATATCGATGGGTCCCCACTACTTTCAGTAGCAGAGCATGTTGATGTACCTCTTTCCAAAAATAGTTTTCCTTCTTTTTCATAAGATTCTATATTGTTATAAACATACGAATAGGGTTTACATAAAACACATTTATTATCTTCTGTCTTTATATGTTCTATTTTAAGTGTATTAAATTTGCATGGCGAAACTAAATGAAACGGTTTTCTTCTAGTAGCATCAAGGAGACCAGGATCCCAAAAAGATAAAATCGGTATTCCATCAAGAGCTTCATCAAGTTTATAAACTTCTTCTTCATGTCCTGGTTCTTTTAAAATAATAGCGTTTCCATGAGTGTTATATTTTGCATTATAACTATCGATCAAAGCTGCTACCCACATTGTTCCACCGACAACAACGCCCACACCCACAGCAGCAAGACCACGTTTACTAAATACTATTTTTGTTCCTTCTGTCCCTATTTTAGCAGCACGTTGCTTGAATGCTTTAATAAGACCTTCTTTAGCAAGTTCTTGATATGTTAATTTTAATGCAGAAGACAACGCACGCTTTTCATAAACTTTTTTCACAGAATATCTTGCTATTTTAGATTCTTCATTAATTAATATTTTTACTACTAATTTTTTATCTATATAATTTTTAGCAAGTTTTTCAGCAACTTCTTTACCTGCAGTTGAAAGTGCTTTGATAGTTGTACTAGCAACTTTACCGAAAGGTATTGCACTAATAATAGCTATGCCCGCAGCCAATTGCCAGTTAGGTTTGTATGTCCAGGTATCTTGATCTGCTGGGAATTGCTGCCAATATATGATATTATCTGGATCGCCGAATCCGGCTACTCTGATATCAGCCCAATTATCAGCACTTGTTACGCCAGCCTGTGGAATATCTATATTTCTTACAGTACAACCAAAACCATCATTAGTTTCAAAGAATTGGTTTTTTTCTATTAATTCAGAATAATCAATTTTTTCACCAGTAATTGCTGAAAAACTTCTTCCTGAAAAAAGACAAGCAACTGTAGTCGGGTTGTTTGTTATGCTTAGTGAAGAACTATCACCAAACAGTATTTCACAGGTAATAGGATATTTTCCTATTTCATCTTTTAGTTTTTGTGTATCAGAAATTTTTGGATAACGAATTAAAATATCATCGTTGTAACTGTACATTATTTTAATAGCATCGTTGTTTCTTTCTGCTATTTCAAAAAGTTTTTCTAAACCGGTTAAGTAGTTGTTTCTAACATGATCTTTAGTAAACCATTCAATAATTTCTATATTTTCTGGATCAGTAAAAAATGGACTCTTTGAAGGGTCTATTTCAGTGGCATAAGGATAGGATCTTGGATCAGAACTTCCGGGTAATGAAGATGGGTCTATTTTCTCTAATTCTTCTGGTTTTATGAATTTTCTATATTCATTTCTAGCTCCATCAATCTTATGAACAGGTCCGGCAGCATAAGTTGGATGTCTCCAAACCCATTCATTATTTTTTTGATCAAAGTAAAGTATTATATCAGTTCCGAAACTTAAGTCATCGTATTGAAATTCCGGCAGAAGATTAACGCACCCCTCTTTAGTATGAAACATGTCTCTTACTTCAACGTCATCAGAAGATGCACACCCATATTCTTCTTGGCCATTATAATTGAATTTTATTCTATGATATTTTTTGTCTTCTGTTGATACCATTAAATCATAGGTTTCTCCTTTGTTTAAAAAGAAACAGAAATTGATTGCATTTTTATCTATTATTCCTTTTCTTACGGTATTACCATAATGGAAATTTATTATATAGTATTTTTTGCATGCATTATCATCACAATCAAGTATTTCTACAAACTCGCTTCTTTCCAATAAAAAACATTCATCACTTTCTAAGGATTTAATACAATCTTTTTTTTCTATGTAAATTTCTGGAGGATTGTTGTCATAAACAATATATAATTTATTTTCATCATAAATTTCCTGTGTTATACCATCATCGTATATTATATCATAATCATAGACTTCTATCTGATTTACATCTATTATAGCAAATCCTGTTTTTTCATTGTAAGTTGGAAAACATTTGTCTTCAACTATTGGTACATAATTATAAAGATCTAAGTATTCATCTTGATCGCATTTGTAAATGATTGCTAGTTTTATGGTTTCAACCACTTGACGATTTAGATTTTCTCCTTGAAAACTTATCGTTTCTGTACTAGTGGTTTCTTCTTCAATTTCTGCATCATCAAAACTTGTTAACGGAGAAAATGCTCTACCTAAACTAAAAGGATTGTTGTTTCCTGTTCCTCCAGTATTGGATTCTTCTGCATTTTTTAAAACATCTACATATCCTCCTCCTGTAACAACAGCGTTACCACATGGTGTATTCATATCTCCAGTAACAGACCATGTAATTGCGCAGTGTATAGCTTGCGCAGCAGCGGTTGCTGATGCACTTTGTTCTATTCCTTGACCGCAGAATTCTGGCCATCTTTGGCATATTTGTCCGTACATTGCTGGTGCAAGAGCGATTATTATTCCGAAGATAATAAGAATGATTGCGCCGAAAATGATTACCTGCATCATGCTGAATCCGAATTCTGTTTCGGATTCCCCGAAGAAATTTGTTGTTTTAGAAATGGTTCTTTTTTTGCTTAGAGCTGTCCGTAAATCTGTTCGAAAAGTTCTCATAATATATTATTATTATAGGATATATTAATTCTAAGCTACAATAATT
>JAHIRU010000051.1 GCA_018818465.1 Nanobdellota archaeon | reverse complement strand
CTCCAACCTTGACAGTTATAAGGATCAACAGTGCAACCAGCAAAATCATAGAACAATTCTTGATCTGTGCAACAATTATTAACCGTTACATCGCATGTTGCGAATATTGTGATGTTTGGCGGGTTGCAGCTGTCTGTTGCACGGAATGCTACTGTGAATGTTTCAGGAATGTTGTTCTCGCAAGGGTTCGGAACAGTGAAAGGACCTCCGTCTAAGAAGATGCCGGTTGCGTTGGAATCATCTGCATTGAAAGTGGTACCATTATAATCATAATCAGCCTGGTAAAGAACAATAGGATTACCACCATTGGCGCTTGATGCGCTTACAGTGAAGTCAACTGTTTTTCCATTGATTAAATCAATAACCGGACAAGGCGGTGAAATAATGCTACCAGTAATCGGTCCACAACATGTGTCTACTGTTACATCGCATGTTGCGAATATTGTTTGATTCGGTGGTTCGCAACTGTCAGTTGCGCGAAACGCAACTATGAATGTTTGTGGTATGTTATCATTGCATGGATTCTGGACAGTGAAAGGACCGCCATTAGTGAATATACCATCCGTATTAAAGTCATCGGCGATGAAGGTACCGTCAAAATCATAATCAGCTTGATATTGAACAATAGGATTACCACCATTGGCGCTTGATGCTGTGACAGTAAAATCGATTGTATCACTATTTAAAATACCTGTGACAGGGCAGGACGGAGATAAGATTTGCCCTGTAACTGGTCCGCATCCGGGCACGACTGTGGCGGTGAAAGTCTGGTAGGTTGCGTATTCAGGTATCGCGTAATTATCGAGTACTATACCATCAGGAGTGTCAATCAGGTAATCGCGATCACCTGATGGCGGGATTAATCCCACATTCCGTTCGTCAGCTACCTTTACAAGTCCTGTATATACTCCAACCGGAAGTAGGTTTTCATTCGCGACAGGGACATTAAAAACTAACGGGTTAGTTGGCATACCGGTTCCGCTGTCTGGAGAAACGGTAGACGGTAGTGTATTATTCATGCCAGGAATCTCAACAGAAACCATTGAAACTTCTGATGAGGCATAAACATCAGTTGGGCTTGCGAGTGTTGGATTGACATTTGCGCCGATCTGCCAATCATAAACCTTAATACTTACATCGAATGGGTTGTCATTGTTCTTGTCGTCCCATGTGTTGCCAAATGCAGGAGGGTCTTCGCCCTCTGGCGGAGTGACTTCAACTTTCCATGCAGCCTTGCGGTTAAACTCAGGATTGTAGTACGTGGGGATGAGCCGTTGCGGTCTCTTTGCGCTGAAGCCATAGCCGAATGTAAGATACAATTCGAACCTCATTGGGTTCGACGAAAGAACAAATTCAGCACCAAAATCAGTGCTGTCTCCCATTGCAAACCTGTTCCATGTAGATATTCCACCGACGCTGTCATCAACAACTAGGGCGTATGGGAGCGCAGAGTTATCAGTGAATAGGTTCCCAAGCTCACATATGTATCCAGCACCACTAGCCAAGATTCCTGAGTAAACAGAAACGCCAGTAAGTGAATATGTGTCTGGTGTTCTGTTTTTAGGAACTACAACCAGCGTTAGATCAAATATATCCAAGTCCAAGCGGTTTGTGGCTGAGGGATCTTTGCCGGAATCGCCTTTTTCGAATGGATGCTTGAGATGGAATTCTAATTGCAAATTGCCTTCAATTGTCAGGCTGATTGACCTGAGATTAAAACAATTCGGGCACGGACTCATTGTAAAATAAGGCATGCCGCTGACTATATAGCTTTCGCCTATCGCTGATGTTCGTTTTTGAATCAGATTAGCAGTCATGCTTTCTGTTTCAATGCAGAGCTCGTAAGCTCCAAAAACACCAACATTTGTACTGATGGTGTTGAAAGTTTGTGGAAGCAGCTCTTTATAGGGAACAGTGGGGTTCCCTGAGCATCCTAGAATAAGTATCGCTATAATAGCGATAAAAATATGTGTTGGTTTCATGGAAACCTCCAAATGATTTGCTAAAAAAATATCTATCAAAATTGGCAATTGTACCAAATTCTCTTGATTATAATCAAGACAATTAAATTGTCTTGCACACTTCGAATAAATTGATAATATGAATCTAAACAACAACTCGGTTTTGGTTTAAGTTTTTAAATGATTTATCGTCTTTGAAAAAGCTATATATTATAAGCTTAAATTGTGTATATGGAAAACCGAAGTAAATATATACAACATATGGATTAAAAATATAAATCTAACATCCAATACTAAACGGTGAGTTTTTTGCAAAAAAATGATGATTTAAAAAAATATTCTATAATCGATACAAGGCAATTTAAAGACCCTGAAGTTTTGGATAAAGTATTGAATCTTGCTTCTGAAATGGAAGAACTTAGTGATTTAAGTGACAATTGGATTAGAAATAATGAACTACATGATAGTGAAAAGGATCGCTTAGTTGAACTAAGGGAAAAATTATATTTATCTGATTATCCTAGAAAACCGATTATGGTTAGTTTATTTGTACAACCGAGTACAAGAACCAGTTTTTCATTCACATCAGCTATGAAAAGAATAGGTGGAGATGTTTTTGGCTCTGAAAACGCAAAAGATTTTTCATCTTTTGCAAAAGGAGAATCCATAGAAGATGCTGCAGAAGTTATAGGTGGTTATGGTGATGTTATTGTAATGAGGCATCCAGGCGATGAAAACCATCCTGGTAATAAAGTAGCAGTAAATTTTGCTAACAGTTGTCCTATACCTGTTATAAACGCTGGTGCCGGAACAGACCAGCATCCAACTCAATCACTTTTAGATGTTTATACAATAAGAAAGGAAAAAAGCAGATTGAATGATTTAAATGTTGCGTTCATAGGAGATTTAAAAAATGGTAGAACTGTTAGATCATTAATCTATTTATTAGCCCAACACAGCAACAACAAAATAGATCTTGTTTCAACAGACGATTACACACTCAAATTGGACATGAAAGAGTGGTTGAGAGAAAAATCACCTAAAACAGGTATCAAATTCTATGAATATGATATAGATAACGTAGTTGATGTTCTAAGAAATGCAGACGTTGTCTATATGACAAGATTACAAAAAGAATATGAAACTGGTAGAACTGACGCGGCAAATAATTCTGCTTACATACTTACACCGAAACATGTCAGTGAGATGAATAAAGACTCTATAATAATGCACCCACTACCAAGAGTTGATGAGATAGATCCTGCTGTAGATGATGATCCTAGATCTAAATATTTTGAACAAGCAAAAAACGGACTTTATACTAGAATGGCTCTTTTGAATATGGTTCTAACGGAAAAACATGGAATAACAGATTGGGAATATGACTCAGAAAAAGCTGCAAACTCTTACAAATAATTATTAAGTCTATTCCAACAACTTATTATTATGAATGTAGACAAACGGTTCGAACTCGTGAAGAGAAACACCCAAGACATTGTATCTGAAGCAGAATTAAAGGATATTCTTAAGAAAAAGAAAAATCCTAGTGCATACATAGGTTTTGCTGTAACAGGTAGGATTCATATTGGTTATTTTATACCAATAATGAAGATTGCTGATTTCCTTCGCGCAGGATTTCATTTCAAGATTCTACTTGCAGATTTACATGCTCATTTAGATGATAGAAAAGCTCCTTTTGAATTACTAGATCATAGAGTAAAATATTATAAAGAAATTTCCATTGGTTTGCTAAAAGCAATTGGTGCAGATACAACGAACTTAGAATTTGTTAAGGGCTCTGACTTCCAACTGGATAAAAAATACACTTTAGATATGTATAGAATTGCAGCAATGAGAAGTTTGGAGAAATGCAGGAAAGCTGCAGCAGAAGTTGTTCGTTTCGGTGACTCGCCAAAGCTAAGCGGTTTCATGTACCCGATATTACAAGCATTAGACGAAGAGTATCTAGATGTGGATGTACAGTATGGTGGAATAGATCAGCGTAAGATCCTTATGTTTGCACGCGAGAACCTGCCTAAAATTGGTTACAAATCTCGCGTTGAAGTAATGACTCCTATGTTACCTGGTCTACAAGGAGCAAAGATGAGTGCAAGTGTTGAGGGCTCTAAGATAGATGTTTTGGACAGCAGAAAAGATGTTGAGAAAAAGATAAACTCTGCATTTTGTCCGATTGGAGAGATAGAAAATAACGGTGTTATATCATTTGTTAAACATGTTATAATGGTCATGAAAAACGACAACAAAAAAGAGTTTGTTATAAAACGCCCAGAGAAGTTCGGCGGTGACTTGAGCTACAATGATTACAAGCTTCTCGAACGCGACTATCTAGAGAAAAAACTGCATCCACAGGATCTGAAAACAGCAGTTGCAGAAGAAGTTAATGAAATGCTAGAGCATGTAAGAAAAAGATTTGAAACCAAAAAAGACCTTATCAAGAGGGCGTTTCCTGATTAGTATGAACGAAAAAATAGACCCATGGAAATCATTTGTAATTAATGATTATGAAAAGCTTTTTTCAGAGTTTGGAATAAAACCATTCGAACCATTCATCAAAAAACTTCCAAATCCACCACTATTAATGCAACGCGGTATGGTTATTGGTCATCGTGATTTTGATAAAATCGCCGATAAAATAAAGAAAAAGGAGCCTTTCGTAATGATGACTGGTCTGATGCCTAGTGGCATGTTTCACCTAGGACACAAAATGGTGGCTGAGCAGATAATCTATTATCAGTCATTAGGTGCTAAGATATTCCTGTGTGTTGCTGATATAGAAGCATACAACATGCGTGGCGGCACACTTGAAGAATTGCGCAAAGTTGCAATTGATCAGTACCTTTTGAATTATATTGCTCTTGGTTTGAAACCAAAGAACTGTGATTTTTACTTCCAATCAGATCGAGATGCGCCATATTACAGACTAGCAAAAATGCTTGCTAAGCGCGTGACTGCTAACGAATTTAAAGACATATATGGGGACAATTCTCCAGGAAAGATGTTTTCTGTTTTGACACAGGTTGCTGATATTCTACATCCTCAACTAAAGGAATATGGTGGCATAAAAGACGTAGTTGTTCCTGTTGGTGTAGATCAGGATCCTCACTTACGATTAACAAGAGACATAGCTAACAGAGCAAGCAAAGAATTAGGTCTTGTTCCACCTGCATCCACTTACCACAAATTCTTACCAGGACTGAAAGGTGGAAAGATGTCATCCTCTGATCCGTTATCTTACATAGCGTTAACAGACAACCCAAACGATGTAAAAAGAAAAATAAACAAATACGCTTTCTCTGGAGGACAGCCTAGCGTTGAAGAACATAGAACTCTCGGCGGCAACCCAGATATAGATGTTTCTTATCAATTGTTGCATGCTTGTTTTGAACCAGATGATAAAAAACTGAAAAAATTCTACGGAGAATACAAATCTGGTCGATTGTTAACAGGAGAACTGAAACAAATAGCAATCGAAAGAGTAAGCAAATTCTTAAATTCTCATCAAAAGAAACGCGTTAAAGCACGCTCACAGGTTAATAAATTTTTGAAGAAATAAGAAATTTGGAAGAATATGAAAAAGAAATTCACACACATACAAAAAGTGTTTTATGCATTAATTGTAGTTTTTTTAGTGTTAGTATTTTATTTTATAGTTCCAGTACCGACATCTGCTAAACGAATGTTTTTTCCTATTGTTGCTGTATTAGCAATTTTATTTTTTATATTGGGTGCTGTATTGATTCGTTTTACTTTAAAATCAAAAATAGAAAAGAACCTAAAAACGTTTTTGTTGTTGACTGGATTTTCTGCAGTGGGGTTTCTTGTGTGCACTTTATTACACAATTTCTTCTATGGTTTAGCTGTAATCACTGAGCATATTATTTTGTTAAAATATTTGATGGAATCGCTTCATGTAATGTTTTTCCTTGTTTCTATTATTGTCTGTCCAATACTGTTTTTAATTGGTATGATTGGCGGTATTTACAAATTTTTGAAGAAGTGAATTATGAGATATAAAGGTTCAATTTCTTTCTAATATATTTCTCCTTTCCGCTATAGTTGTTTTAGGTGGACAATAACCCAATTTCCTCCAAACAGCTATTTTTGTTTTGTGTTTTGAATTATTAAAACCTATTTCATTAATCCATCTCTCTACATCATTTTTTCTATAAACAACAAGTTCGTGTAAAGTGTTTTTATCACGTTTTCCTTTGTATGGAGATCTATTCATTGTTTTGAAACCAAATTTCTCACACATCTTTTTAATTTGATTTTTAAGAGTTTTCGATGTCGTTGCTAATTTTATTTTAGGTTTACGATGTTCGTTATGTTTCGCAGAATAGTTTTTCTCAAAATAAATTGAACCATCTGTGTCAAAAAGTCCTCTAAGGAAAGCTTTTTGTAATTCAGGTTTAGCTTCTGTTATTAATTTTGGCAATTTCATATTTGTTTTTGGTCCTGATTTAAATCCAAGATTGGTGAAATATTCAAATATTTTGTCATTAAAAATAAGAAACCCAAAAACACCCATACTAGGATACGATTTACCAACAACATTTTTGTTTAAAATTGGTTTCATAATTATTTCATTAAACATTGGTATAACATGAGTTTCATAGTATTCTTTTTCTTCTGTAATATCTCCTAGAACAGCAAATTCTTTATATTTTTTGGTTTTACTCAAGCATCCATCTCCTATATAAATTCCCAATAATTCAAACTGCTTAATGTTTTCATTTTTCACAAAATCACCTTTAAATTTTACTTTTTAAACTTTTAAGACGCCATTTACGACGTCCCTTTTCTTTTATGGATACTTCGCGAGTGAAACGAGCATTTGAAATGGGGACGGGCCGAATAAAGCGGTAGCTATCGAGGCCCGAATTCCTTAGAAACAAAACATAAGAAAAGCTCAATATGTTCGCTGGAAGCGACTTATGAGCTTTTCAGCTCCAATTAACTTTTAATTATCAATATAACAATATCTCTATATGCGGGGGTTTCCGAGCGGCCAAAGGAGCAGGTTGATTTGATATGGTCAAGTCATGCTAAACTTAAGGTCACTCGTCTTAAGTGTTGAGTCTTTAGGACTGTGATAACACATCCTGTAGCTTAGTGCTTTCGCAGGTTCGAACCTAATCCCTTTTACAAGAGGCTGACGCCTTCTTCAAAGGTCTAAGGCTTACCCCAAAACTAGAAAACAAAAGGCGATTAGCGAAATTCCTGCCTCCCGCATTAATTGTCTTCTACAAAAAATCACTCACAGCAACATTTCTGTGTCTTTTCTTTGAATAACGATTCAGATTATGATGGATTATGAAGTAGAAAACTCCCATTAGAACTGAAACTATTATTGAAAACAAAACATTTGTAGGATTTCCTAAGAAAGAAAATAT
>JAHIRU010000050.1 GCA_018818465.1 Nanobdellota archaeon | reverse complement strand
CCTTTCTTTTGCTCAACTGGTCTTGCTCCTACCAGACCCAAAGTCCACCACTGGAATTGATAGGGATCCTCATCAGCTAAGATTTTGGCACTCGCCAAATCAGTTGGCTCGCCAATAACCTGATAAGCTGAATTAATCTCACTTCCAAAAGCATCTTGCAGGCGGTGCTTGATGAGCCCGATAGCAAGATGTGTGATATCGATGCCGATCCATCGCCTGTTAAGGCGCTGGGCAACAGCGATGGCTGTCCCGCAACCGCAAAAAGGATCAAGGATAATATCACCTTCGTTACTGCTGGCTTCAATAATGCGATCCAGCAATGCCTCTGGTTTTTGAGTCGGGTAGCCGAGGCGCTCTTTTGACATTGGCGGCAGCGCAGGAATATCCCACCAATCCTCCACAATCTTCCCGCGAGGATCTGGCTTGTATGTTTTGCCGGTTTTATGCGTAACTCCCTTTCCGCTTGTCTGAAAACCTCCTGTTCCATGATATTGAACGCGAACAGAAGGGCTTTCAGCATTAAACACCCATTCATCTGTCTTGGAGTACCAGAATATAATATCGTGCTTCCTCCCAAAGAGACGATTGCTTCGCCCTCCTTGCCTGTAGCACCACACTATTTCGTTCAGAAAGCGGTTCGCCTCAAACACTGCGTCCATCAGCAGTTTCAGATAATGGCTTGCTGTGGGATCGCAGTGCAAGTAAATACTGCCGGCGGGCTTCAGCACCCGGCGCAGTTCCACCAGGCGGGGAGCCATCATCGAAAGGTAAGCCAACATATCGTTATCACCCAAAAAGGTTCGAAATGCCTGCATTGTTCTAGACACCTTTTCAGGCCCTTTTTCCACAATTCCTTGATAAGCTTCAGCAGACTCCTGATCCCATCGCCAGGTATCTTCAAATACCTTAACCTGAGCCTTTGACTGCAAACCGTTTTGTTCCTGGAAAAGAACATTGTAATTCTGGTTGCTCTTAAAAGGTGGATCGAGGTAAATAAGATCCACTGTTTCATCTCTGATGTAACGACGGAGAATATCAAGGTTATCCCCGTAGTACAGGAAATTCTGAGCCATAGCTCACCTTCTTTTGTGGTTTTTTTGTAAAATCATTCCCGAACTTCGACTGGGATTGGTAGTGCCACCCAGTGCGTCATGCCGCCGATTTTTTTCAAATCAACTTTAACAATGTCATCAGTTGACCATCCGACGATCTTAACCTCTTGAGCGCCATATGCTTCAATTGGCGTTGGCTGGAAAAAAATCGCGAACGCTAAAACCCATATGCCGACTGCAATCATAGATAGTATGAATTTTGAATAACGATCCATTGTTTTCACCTCCTTATTGGTGAATAAGCAAATTCTTATTGTTCTAATCTCCTTAATATTCGTAATATCAATCTGTATAATCGACGAGTATGTCTTCCAACATATCATCTAACCACCACTTCTTGTGGAAGTCGTTAAAATCTTCCACTTGTTTTCCCATGACACCAATAAATCCACCAGTCCATTCCGGATAAGCTCTTGAGCCATCTGGATTCATGAGATTCTCGGGGAAAGTCCTCATAGTGTAAACAGGGTTTTGCCAGGAATATTCCTTTCCAAGCGTGCAGAAATAATCGCCTGTTATCTTGAAATGGACCGATACTTCAATGCCATCGTTTCTGGTGTCATCATTGATTACCTCCTTCATTTTAGGCTGCAAAGTGGAGCAACCAGCGATAATGAGCATCGCTATCAAAATTGAAATTGCCAGAAAATGTTTCATGTTATTTCTCCTTCACTCACTAAGGAAAAATATAAGACTATAAGGCATATTGCTATTACCAGATAGCCTACTACTTTAAGAATCATTTCTTTCACCTTCCTTCGTGGATGCATCCTTGATTTCGTTGGCCTTTTCGCCAATGTCAGTAAGCACCCAAAAATAATATTGCATCATATCGCGGAGTGACTGAATATCCTTGCCGTTCAATTTGAAATCTCTGTATTGATCACCAGAAAATCTTATGGTGATTTGAGATGCAGATGCGATTTTCTTCGCATCATCGAGTGTGAGAACGCATTGCTTATTGAAGAATTCCTTGAATTCTATTAGTGATGATTTAATTGCTTTAATTTCTTTCACCAGTTTTTCTTCATCATAGATAAACACGGTTATGGGTACATCAATCCTTTCGAAACATGAACTGCTAACAACGTCTGTCTGTTTATCTGAATAATCAAAATCGATCAGAAAAAACACCGCATAAAGCGATGTTTAGCATCCTCCCGTGTTATCTGCTCCAGGATCTTGAGAAATAGATGATCCGCCACCTATTAAAATGCACACAAAAACAATAAAAACTAGGAAACGTTTTACACCCTCCCACGAGAACCAGAAATTAAATCCTTCTACAATTTCTTCCATGCTTGCACCGACGCCAAACAATCCAAGAAAAAGATTGAGTCCTGCACCAAAAACAAACATTGCTACATATATCCCTATTCCTATGAGAGTGTACTTGAAGAGTATTAGAATTAAAAACCAAACAGTACCTATAGTTTTCATTTAGAACACCTCCTTTCCTTAAATTTCAGACGTCCACGGTGGTTCTCCTTGATCAAAATAATCTTCAGGTGGTTCTGGTTTCTGCACTTTCGAAATCCCACCATGACGGGGTGGTGGTGGTTCTCGCACACCTAGAACATAATACGCAAAAAGATTCACTAATACCGTTGCCAACGCTATTAAAAAAAGATTCCGTATGATAATTATTATCATAAACCAGGGATTTGGTATATCATAAAAAGAGCACCCGGATAGAAAAAGCAGAGGAGAAAGAAAAACTATAAACAGCACTAAACGTTTCATTATTTTCATCCTTTCTTAAGAAATAGTTTTATCTAAAACAACTCACATACCAGCTCATATTCGCTAGCAATTGTCCATATCGACTTTATGGAAAATTTTAAGTAAATTGATTAACATGATAACTGTTATGATATGTAATTGTTACTATATCGGTATAAAAAGCTTTCTCTTGCTATCGGTTGAGAGCTCGCTGTTGGAATAGGGTTAGGGAGAAGTGATTAATTCAAAAGTGGATTTGATCTTGATTCACTTCTGAACCTTTCTATTCTTTCTCCAGTTTCATTCTCTACTATTTCGATTATATGTCTTGCATAATTCAGTACTTCTACAAAACATTCCTCATCCCAATTAGAATCTTCAATTATACGCAATAGAAAATCATTTAATGTTGGATTTGGATACCCCTTTTTCAAAAACCATGTTCCCATATATTTTTCATCATTGACTATTTTCCCTTTATAATCAACATCAAAGAATGAACTATCAAATTTCTTTATAGTTTCATCATCATATCTCTTCGTGAACTGAATTTCTTTTTGATTTATTCTTCCTTTAAAAGTTGCATTACCATAACCATCCACTATTCTTCCTTTTATTTCATCAGACTCATTATCAATTTGTAATCTTTCATCAACATACATAACAAACAATGAAGCCGCAGTCATTTCATCATTTCCTGGTATCAAATAAAATAATCCTGCATAATCAGGCTTTTCAAGACTTTCAATAGTTTCCATATTCTTTTCTAGGAACTAACAAATAAAAACCTTCCCATAAATCCATGTTAGTGCTATGTTATAAAGATTTCAACGAGATTAAAAATCAGATTCTCTGAAAAAATTGGAGCTTGCTGTATGGGTAAACGGAGCCCTCTTTGCCTTTTCAAACTCTATGTTGTCTCCGCCTAAGATTTTATCCTTTATCTCAATATTGTCAATGTCTGTGAAATCTATTGTCCGTTCGAATCTGATATTGGTTTTCTTTGCGCCTGTAATGAGCTTCCTCTTTGCCATCCGCACAACCAAGTCGGACATGCCAAATGCTGACATGATTTTTATTGCAGAATTTGTAATTGGAGAGAGCCTCATGGGTTTCGCCTTATACATGCAGCCGGATATTTTTGCTATCCTGTTGGCAAACTCTGTGTCGTAGCCGCCATAGAAGCAGTTTGTAAGAATGTAGTTTCCATGCTTTGCTACGAGTCCGCAGTCCTGGTACGCAATCCTGCTGTTCTTGAAGACCTTGATTGTGCCGCCCTTCTTGAAGTTGCAGATAACGTAAAGGTTTTTGCCTGAATGGACAAATATTCCGGACTCGTCAAAATATCTTTCGAAATTGGTTTTTTGGTTGATGTTAAGTTTTTTCTGCAATGATGTAAGCCATATGAGATACATATCATCCATGTGTTTTGCATCCTGTCCGGCGCTGAAAAAAATTTCCGAGTTTCTTGAAAAGACCTCACCACCAAAGGTTCCATCCGGATAGACAAAATGACTCAGGTAATCCATTGCCTGCTTTATTGGTTCGGCAACATCAGTGTCTTTGCTCATTTCATAGTAGCTTGAAAGGAAGCTGACTGTCAATGACAGGTAGCCAGCATCAGGACCATTATATTCAGGGAACCACCCCTCTTTGGACTGTATCTTAAGAAGCTTGTTCAATTTGTCCTTGGCTATTCTCCTGTAGATATCTTTTCCTGTTAATTCATACAAACTGTAAAGGAACGGTACAGCACCGGCCTGATGATTGCAAACCATAAGATCGTCGTGTTCGGCGAGCCAGCCTGCTGATTTTTCAAGCGCTGCTATAACCCTTTCTGGTTTTGTTCCCAGGATCTTCAATGTCTCGATAACAGCGTTGGATGAAAAGGATGCTGCAACGAAACTGTTTTCGTTTGACAGGGCCTCGCTGAAGCTGCCGCTTTTGTGCTGTATTTTGACCCAGAAGTTTAAGATGGATTCTATGACCTTTAGCATCTTGTCATTTTTGTAGATGCTTCCTTTTGGGGCGTTTTTGTAGATCAATGCCAATGACAGCGCCATCTCCTGCAGTCTTGCATTAGGAAAGTCAGTAGTCTTGTAATGCCAGTATTGCCTGTCGCAACAGCCATGCGTTGGAGAATGTGGATTCCTGTCGATAAGAGTAAGAAGCCTTGGTGCAAACTCCAAAGGATTAAATTGCGTTTTCATTAGTGCCTCACAGTGATTTGTATTCCAGTCCAAACGATTTTACCAAATCTTTGTTCAAGATTCCTTTGATGTCAAACATGAGCGCATTCTTGGATGACATCCTCTTAAAGTCTTTAATTGGAATATTCTTTAGTCTGTCATGCGCAACAAGGAATAGGAAACAGTCAATATTATTCATTTCATCCAATGATGCGACAGGAATTATTCCCATCTTCTTTATTGTTTCACCGGTCAGGAACGAGTCATAGCCATAAACTTTTATGCCGGTTTTTGCAAACTCCTTTGCTATCTTTTCTGCAGAAGTGTTTCTTATGTCTGAAACATTTTCTTTATAGGTCAGGCCTAAAAGCAGTATTTTTTTCTGAATTGACTTTGTCTTGTCAAGGTGTTTTAGAACCGCATTTGCTACATGCTTTGGCATGAACTCGTTTATCTCCATTGATGATGAAATTATCTTTGGTTTGTAGCCAAACTCCTCTGATTTGTGTATCAGGTAATATGGATCAACAGAGATGCAATGGCCGCCTACGCCAGCGTTTGGGTAATAGTGATGGAAGTTCCACTTAGTTTTTGCAGCTTCTATGACTTCAAGCGTGTTTATTCCCATCCTGTCAAAAATAACAGCCAGTTCATTTATAAGCGATATGTTTACAAATCTCTGTGTGTTTTCAACAACCTTAACAGCCTCAGCTGTTCTTATGCTGCTCACTTTGTATACGCCTGCCTTGATTATGCTTTCATACAGCTTTGAAACTGTTTCAGTGGTTTTGTGGTCATAGCCCCCGACAATCTTTGGTACATTTTCCAGCTTGTGCTGCGTGTCCCCAGGATTTATCCTTTCAGGAGAGTATGCAATGCTAAATTCTGTTCCGCATTTCAAACCAGATCCGCTTTCTAATATCGGCTTCATTACTTCTTCTGTGATGCCAGGATAAACTGTTGACTCTAAAATTACAATAGAGCCTTTTTTCAGGTTTTTGCCGACAATTTCCGAGGCAGATTCTATCGGCTTCAGGTATGGCTTGTTTTTCTCGTCAACAGGTGTTGGAACGCAGATGATGACAAAATTTGTTGATATTTTATTTGGATATGATGTTATCTGCAGTGTCTTTGCCAAAGCATTTTTTATCTCCTGGCTGTCACTCTGCCCATTGGCATCATTTCCACTGTTCAGCTGCCTCACTTTCTCTTCGTCTGTATCAAAACCAGTGACTTGAAAGCCTGCTTTTGAGAACGCTAAAGCAAGCGGTAAACCAACATAGCCTAGACCTATGATAGATATGGTGGCTTCTTTCTTCTCCGTCTTTTCGCATAAACTGAACATAGTAATATCTTGATTTGTTGTTTATATTTATTAATTGTTTCAAAAACGACCACAATAGCCAACGCAAGTCGTCAACTGCTTATTTAATAAAGGATAAGCTTTTAAAATATTTATTAATAAATCTAAGCTTATAGGTGGTTATATGCGCATACTGCTTTTGAATCCTCCGTTCGTGGTTGGAAAGAGACAGAAGTTCACATTGCCACCTCTAGGAATATTGTACATAGCTGCAGTGCTAAAGAAAAACAGTTACCATTCTGAGGTTGTTGACTGCAACACAAAGGACTGGTCGCTGGAAAAGGTTGCTGATTATATTGTTGACAAGAATCCTGATGTAGTAGGAATGGGAATAATGACGCCTCAAATAGTAAATACGCTTAAAATTTGCAAAATGGTCAAGGAAAAAAATAAAGACATTAAAATTTGTTTAGGCGGTTCGCATATAAATTCAGTCGGTTCAGAGGTATTCAAATTCTCAGATGATGTGGATTTTCTTCTGGTAGGTGAAGGCGAGTATGCGTTTTTAGACCTGGTAAAAAATCTCAAAAAGGATTATTCCAAGGTTAAAAATC
The DNA here is from genome assembly GCA_018818465.1 of Nanobdellota archaeon. Lineage (GTDB taxonomy): Archaea > Aenigmatarchaeota > Aenigmatarchaeia > QMZP01 > QMZP01 > JAHIRU01. The sequence goes on along the minus strand of JAHIRU010000050.1, from coordinate 1,560 downwards.
TTATTTACAGGGAGAAAGGTAAAGTAAAAATTAATGACAGAAGAGAACCGATAAAGGATTTGGATGAATTGCCTTTCCCTGATTTTAGTTTGGTTGACATCTACGCTTACAAATCACCATATGTTGAGAATTACCCTATGATGCCGATTATAGCCAGCCGCGGGTGCCCTTTCAATTGCAGTTTTTGTGATGCGCATAGAACTCATGGAAGATTGTTAAGAAAACGCTCTCCAAAAAACATTGTTGATGAAATAGAGTACAATATAAAAAAACTTAATGTCAAGCATGTTGCAATAAAGGACAGCTCTTTCATTTTGGACAAAGAATGGACGCATGCAGTCTGTGATGAACTGATGAAGCGGAAGTTGAAGATAAAATGGAATTGCAGCAGCCGTGTAGACAACATAGATATTGATGTTTTGAAAAAAATAAAAAAAGCTGGTTGCATGATGATCTCGTTTGGCGTCGAATCTGGTTCTCAAACAGTGCTGAACAACATCAACAAACAAATAACATTGGATCAAGTTGCAAAAGCTTTCAAGATGGCTAAAAAAGTTAATTTGAAAACTTACGGTTTCTTCATGATAGGCAATCCTGGCGACAACCTTGAAAGAGTAAAAAAAACCATAAACTTTTCAAAAAAGCTTGACCCGGATCTTGTTGCATTCCAGATAACAGAAGCATATCCAGGAACTGAACTTTATGATTTGGGATTGAAAAACAAAACGCTTGCAGACCCGCAATGGTACATGCAAGGAATGGACAATTATGTTGGAATTGTAGCTTTGTCTGCGTGCCTAGAATATCCTGACCTGACAAAAAAGCAACAGCAAATCCTTTTGAAGCGTGCCTATAGGGAGTTTTATTTGAGGCCAGAATATGTTATAAAGAAGCTTGCAAGCATTAAAAATTTTAAGCAGCTTAAAGATCTGGTTAATGCGGGCCTTGAGGTAATACAGAATGTGTAACGAAATATTAATTGGGTCATGCTCACCTTTGAGCAAAGCTTAAATATAAAAACCTGAATCATATTCTCTATATGACTATGATAAGTGTTGTTATTCCTGCTTACAATGAAGAGCAAGCAATAGAAGAAGTGATGAACAGATTAAAGAAAACAATGGATTCTACAAAACAGAAATATGAAATCATAGTTGTTAACGACGGTTCCAAAGACAAAACCGCTGAAATATTGGAAAAAATAAGTTTTGTTCATAAATTAAATCATCCTCATAACAAAGGCTACGGTGCTGCACTCAAGACAGGGATAAAGAACGCTAAAGGCGATTGGATAATGATTACAGACGCTGACGGAACTTATCCTGAAAGCGCTATTCCAGATCTTTTGCCTCATCTAGAGCATTATGATATGGTTGTTGGTGCAAGAACAGGCGATAACGTATCAATACCTGTTTCGAGGCGTCCAGCAAAATATATTTTATCAAAATTCGCAAATTATATAGCAGGTACAAACATACCTGATCTTAATTCGGGTTTGAGGATTTTCAAGAAGGATCTTGCAATGAGATTCTTCCATTTGTATCCTTCAGGATTTTCTTT
>JAHIRU010000004.1 GCA_018818465.1 Nanobdellota archaeon | reverse complement strand
TACGTTGATATCAACACCAACAATTGTTTCGCCATCAACATGAACCTGCATGTTTTCTGATTCAACATACATTGGATGCTGAGGACCAATCGGTAGTGTATAGCACTTCTTTTCTGTATTTTGAATTTTTTCAATTCTATCTTTCAATTCATCCTTTTTTTCCTTCAATCTTAACAGCTCCTTTTTTTAGAGGCGTTTTAGGGGACAATTCTTCATCCAATAAAATCGGTTTAAGGTTTCTGTTGCCTTCAAATTTTACACCAAGCATGTCATATGTCTCACGTTCGTATAGCTCAGCAGCAGGGAAATAACCAACTGCTGTAGGTATTTTTGGATTTTTACGAGGTATCATAAATTTGACACCAATAACCTTTCCATTTATAACAAAATGATAGAGTATTTCTATTTGGCTTCCATTGTCATGTCCACAGATGGATGTTATTCTTTCAGTTGAAGCAGACAGCTTTTCCATAGTGCTTTCAAATCTTTTCAGAGGCACTTCTACGAATGTGAATCCTTTTCCTTTTTTGTAGACTTTGCCCATGTGAGATATCATTTTTTCTTCCTCCAAATTTCTAAGGTTTTTATTAAACCATCAATTATTGCCTCCGGCTTCGGTGGGCAACCTGGAACATAAACATCCACAGGTATTATTTTATCCAGCGGACCGCAGATGTTGTAGGCATCGTGGAACACGCCTTTTGTTATTGCGCAGGCGCCGACAGCCATGACAGCTTTTGGCTCAGGCGTCTGCTCGTAAATTCTTTTTACGCGTGGTGCGATTTTTTTTGTCACAGCGCCGTCGAGGATGAGAATATCGCTGTGTCTAGGATTTGCTTTGCTTAAAACACCGAATCTTTCCACATCATACTTTGGTGTAAGCAGTGCTAGTGTTTCTATTGTGCATCCGTTGCAGCCACCCAGATCCATATGGAGAATCCAGGGCGACTTCCTTCTTGCGTAGTTAACCAATCCCATATTATCTCCATGGAAGTTGCCTCGAGTTTCGAGAGGCAACTCCTTTTGGATAAAACCTTTTCTTGAAAAAGGTTTTTACCATACGTATATGAAGTATATTATCATCAAAACCATGCCCAACATGATGGTTATAATATATGATGCAAGATTTCCTGAATGCCATCTGCGGATGACATCAAGTCTGAGGGTTTTAATCATATTATTGTAAAGGCTCTCTGCAGGGATGTTTAAGTTTTTTTCTTCAATCTCTTCGCCACAAGCGAAGGTTTTTCTCTGATCCTTTTTTGTTGGATGTATCTTCTTGCTAATGAGCATTAAAAGAGCAAACACTGCAATGATTATGGCAAACACGCTTGCTATCAATAATGGTACAAATTCTGCTATCATATTCCAAACACCTTCCCTATGTAAAAGATATTGGCTAGGTTCTTCACAACAAATTCAGATATCTGAACACCTAGCTGTGGATATATGCCAAGGAAAACACAGGCAGCAACTAGGATCAAAATAGGAACTAACATAGTGATAGGAATTCTCATTCTTTTTTTGCTTGAATTGGTTAAAAACATTATGTAGAATGCTTTCACGCCATATGCCAATGTCAAAACAGAAACCAATAGCGCTATGATTGTTAGAAGCGGCTGCACGTAAAGTGTTGTGATATAGATAATCCATTTGCTTGCAAACCCGTTCAATAGCGGTACGCCAACTGCTGCGAGCATTCCGATCATAAACGAATAGCCGAGTATTGGACTGAATCTCACTGATTGTGATATCTTATGCATGTCAGAGCTTCCTGCTCCATGAATCAGAACAGCTGCGCAGAAGAACAACAATGAATCGAATATAGCAACATTTATTAGGTGGAATATAGCTGCAGTGTAGCCAAAACCGTGCAAGGCTCCTATTCCAAATGCTAGGAATATGTAACCCACCTGTGATATGGACGCATAAGCTAGAAGTCTTAGAATATCAGTCTGTTGCAATGCCAGTATTGCACCAACTATCATTGTTGCAACAGACAGCCCTATAATCAGATAATAAACAGATATATTGGTTATGAAAAAAACTGTGAAGAACATTCTAAAGATGGCGTAAACTCCTGCCAGACTAGCCAATACAAATATTGCTCCGATAGGAGCTGGTGCTCCCATAACAGCATCCGGCTTCCATGCATGAAATGGCACTAAAGCTGCTTTGAAACCGAAGCCTGTTAAAAGAAGACCGAATATTATTGGCAGTAAACCGCTCTCTGTGCCCAGTTTAAGTGCAATGTCTGCCATGTTCAGAGTTCCTGTTAGACCATAAATGAATGCTATTGAGAGTAATATCAGTCCTGTTGCGAACGAACTCATTATAAGATATTTTATAGAAGCTTCTATGGATATCTTGTCTCTATGATAGGCAACAAGTGAATAAGAGGCTATGCTCAGTATTTCAATGAAAACAAAGAGATTGAACATATCTCCTGCATGCAGTACTCCTAGTATTCCAACCATTATAAGAGAAAACAGGGTATAATATTCTACCTTTCTTTCTTCCACAAACCTGAAAGAGACTAGAGCAGCAAAGAACCCTATTGTTGCTACAATAGATGTTATAACAATTGATAGAGGATCCATAACAACAGTTATACCATAGGGTGCAAGCCATCCACCAATCTGCATTGTTACAATTCTATTCGCTATAACATCTCGCAGCGTTAGCAACGTCAGAACCAGTGCAGTGAATGTTGATGCTATTGCTATATAAGGAGCAACCCCTTCTCTCTTTATTCCTATGACTGCTGTTGCGAAGGCAGATGCAAGCAAGATTAGTATGGCATAAAAGCTGAACATTTCTATCTTATCCCCCATTTATGATTTTTTTCCATATTATCGTATTTGGAAGTTACCCCGAACGTTAGTGAGTGGGTAACTCCTTTCGGATAAAACCCTTTCTTGAAAAGGGTTTTAGCCCCTCAAACTCTTTAATTTTTTAATATTCAATGTGCCAAACTCTCTGTAAACATCAACTATTATTGCCATGGCAAAGGCTGTTATTGAAAGGTTTATGACAATAGAGGTTAGTACAAGTGCCTGCGGAAGCGGATCAACCATAATAGCAGAAATCTGATTAAAATTCAGGTTTGTTAGCAGTGGTGGAATACCGCCTGCCCTGTAACCCAAAGATATAAGGAATATATGGATTCCGCTGGAAAATACAGAAAGCCCCATTATTTTTTTGATTAAATTATCCTTCATTACCAGAGTGTATGCTCCTATTATGAGCAACAACATTGACGCTATGTATGCAAGCATTTTCTCATCTCCTATTATATTGAATGAGAGATGTCTCTTGTACAGTTAACCTATGATGTTGGTTAACTAGAGACAAGATTTACTCCTTAATTATCGAATATACTATAATCACCAGCGTTGTGGCAACCATTATTGTACCGAATATATTGGAAGGTAGGGTCAATCCTCCCAAGATTCCCAGACTCTTTTCTACCTGAATTATGTTAAGCCTGAAGAATATTCCAAACATTATTAACAGCAGAATGCCGAATCCAGCAATACTCTTTGCATCTATGAATGAAATTTGACGGAATGTATGCTCTACGCGACTCTCTTTATGCGCAATAATCAATAATGCAAAACCTGTTGCTATAATAACTCCACCTGGAAATCCTCCTCCTGGCGTGAGATGACCATGAAGCGTTATGTAAATTCCATACATTAGTATGAAAGGGAACATGATTCTCGCAGTAGTCTTTACTATTGTATCCATTATATCTTGCGCCTCCTAACAAGCAGAACTATGCCAATAGTAGCTGCAAACAGAACTGTCTCTTCGCCTAGAGTGTCGTAGCTTCTAAAATCCCATACAATTGAATTAACAATATTTGCAGATCCTGTTTTCTCTAAAGAATTATCTATATAATAGGATGAAACATCTCTTCCAACATCAAGGTCTCCAAACTGTGGAATGAAAAATAATGACTGTGCTAAAACAAAGGCAAATAGTGCTAATACTAGAACACCGACTATCTTCTTTTTTTCAGGAATATATTTTTTCATCATTCCTCTCTCCTTATAGGGCGCCTTCCCCGCCCTATTACCCATCCGTACCTCATTCACTCTTCCCTTCTTATGCTTTTGCGTATCGCTACAATGAAGATTAATGAAGTTAATCCTGACGCGATTGCTACCTGTGTTATTGCTATGTCAGGTGCAGCGAGCAGAAGGAATATTAAAGCTATAATAACATCAGCAGATGCAAGAACTATTACTGCATGTACAAGATCTTTCAGATTAATGGCTACAGCTATCAACCCTATCATGACTATTAGGAGTAATTCGAATATCATTTTTTCTTAACCCCCGCTTTTCTAGAAATTCCTAATATCGGCTTTATTCCCTGCTTATGTGCTGATTCCACAATTGCTTGTGCAGCTATAGGGCTTGTCACAAGAATCAATATTATTATAAGGTCCATTTTGATGAGATGTATTGACAAGAAATCTGCCATAAAGATACTGAAGCCTATTACAAGCAAGCTGAAGCAAACTCCTCCAACTGTTATCAGAGTTGCCGCGTGCGTTCTTGTGTAGACATCCCTGAATCTGAATAATCCTATAGAGCCTATTAGCATTATTACTGATGATATCAATAATAACAATTCTGATAATGTCATCTGCGTTAATATCTCTATCATTTTTTATACCCTCCCTTAGCAATAGCTAGCACTCCGACAAAGGATAGAAGTGAAAGTAACAATGCTATGTCAAGATATAACAGCATTCCTGTTTGCATGGATGCTATGACTATCAACAATATTGTAATTGTTGTGAATGCTGACAGAGCTACAAGCCTGTCAGCAAATGTTGGTCCTTTAACTAATCTTATGATCACGAACATCATGCTCAACAGGACAATATAAATATAGACCATATTTTCACCTATTCCGTAACCCCCGAAATTCTTTTTTCAAATACTGCGCCTGGTTTTTTATCGTAGTTAAGGCAGTGAACATAAAGATTGCTTTTATCTGTCCACATGGTTAGCGTGCCAGGTGTCAATGTTATGGAATTTGCAAGCAGAGTTTTTCCCACATCTGTCTTTATTTTTGTAGGCACCTTAACAATTATAGGGTTTATCTTGCCTGTAATAATGCGATACATCACATCCAGATGCGCAACAACAGCATAGTAAACCCAGACAAAAACATAGCTAATGAATCTAGCCCAGCGAACTGGATTGAAGATCTTTCCATGCACTTCGCTAAAAAGAAAGCGGCTTGTTATGAATGAAACGACAAGTGCCACAAATAAACCTATAACCAGATTCTCTACGCTGAAAGAAAAAGTTAGAAATATCCAAAATATATAGGTTAAGATAGCAGTGACAGGAAATCTTATCATATATAGTTATTAGACTTGCTTGGTTAAAAATAATATATTAGTAATGATGACAATAATTAATTATGAATTATACCAAGAATATATTTTTATTGTTTTGTTTGTTGTTTCTTGTTTTGATAAGTGGTTGTATAAGTGTCGAAGTTGAACAAAAGATATACGATGATGGCTGGACTGACATAAAAATTACAACTGACATGTCTGCACTTTATAGCAGTTTTGGCGGAACTATGATGGACATGTCAAATGAAGAATTAAATAAAGTGTTTTCAGATCAATGCAGAAATTTCCTAGGGAACACAACTCTTTTAAATTCTTACTGTACTCCGATACCTTCTGAATACAAAACCGTATCAGGTGGTAGATTATATATAGGAGACCACCCTTCTTTCATTGTAACTCAAGGTTTCATGTCTAAAATTTACAGATATGATTTAAAGGTCATACAAACAGTTCTTTCAGAAACATCAGAATCCCAAGGGCAAGAAATTACACCAGAACAAATGGCACAAGCTAAGAGTATGTCAGAATTAATGGGATTGAGTCTTAAATATGTTATTGAAATGCCAGGCGAAATAAAAAACACTGAGTTAGGTGATATAAAAAATAATAGAGTGGAAGTTAATTTTTTTGATTTGTACGAAAGTGATCACGCATACGTAGAATCTGAAGAATCAACCCTATCTATATTGAGCTTGTTTGTGATAGTAGGAATTATTGTAATAATCATTTTGATTATTGTTTTGATATATTCACGTAAAACAAAAAATCACCACAAAGAAGATGGATGGGTTTAAATACCTTTATGATTTAAAGGGATCCGGAATGTTTATTAATCTATTACCTAATTATTTATCATGAATTCTAATCACACTAAAAAAATACTTTTATTGTCTGTTTTAGCGTTTATTGTTTTGGCAAGTGGCTGCATAAATTTAGAATTAGAGCAAAAAATAAACAGAGACGGCATGTCCAGCATTAAGACAACTGTTGACATGTCTGGCTTGTATGAAAACTTCAAAGAAGATGTGTTTGGAGAAAATGCTCCTGATATAAACACAGCGCTTTCTGATTATTGCAGTAATTTTTTAAAGAGCACACCTTTATTAAATCCTTACTGCACGCCAATGCCAGAAGAGTATATGGTTGTTGCTGGTGGGGAGATGTCTCTAAAAGATAACCCTTCATTCACCTTTGATGGCAGTACCTACAGATATGATATAAAGGACATACAAGAAGTTCTTTCAAGTGCAACAAGGGCTCAAGGGCAGGAGATAACGCCTGAAAACATAGAACAGGTAGAGAAAATGGCTAAAGCTGTGGGCATGAATTTGAAGTACATAGTAGAGATGCCTGGTGTTATTACAAGAGCTGATATAGGTGAAATAAAAGGAAACCGTGTGGAAATGGATTTCTTCAATTTATACAAGAGTGACCACATCTACATAGAATCGCAAGAAACTAATGGTATAACAGGGATGTTCATAGCAAACCCTGTTATTGGTTTCGGTGCAATTATAATATTGTTAGTTGTTGTTCTTTTCTTATTGAATAAGAAAGGCTTATTGAAAATTGGCCGTTCCAAAAAATACCACGGCTATGATTTAAATAAAATAAAGAAAGGGTTGAAGTAATCAACCAACATACCTCATCTCATCATTTTCTTCTTCTTTCTTGACAGGCACTGCTTTCATGCGTTTTTCCATATTCTCGTAGAACTTCTTGATGTTTTCTGTTAATGATGGCCTGATCTTTTTCATTGCGTCT
>JAHIRU010000049.1 GCA_018818465.1 Nanobdellota archaeon | reverse complement strand
TCAACAGGCAGAGATAAAGGCTTATAAAGAAGGAAAGGCTTCTACATATCGATATGTCCATTCATCTCATGTTCAAAAATTATTTAATTACAACTAACGCATTCTTTTGCGTTCGTTAAAATAGAATTCCTGGATTTCATTAATAATTACTAAATTCTATGGAGAAAAAAATGAAAAAAACATTTATTCTAGTAATAATATTGCTAGTTGTTATTTTTCTTTTGCATCTTCTTTCGTCATCAGCATCTGCAAAAGATGAAAGAATTGTAAAGACCAGTGGTTTTGTTAAAGATTTCGTTGTGGAAGGCAATTACGCTTTCGTCATCAGCGATATCAACTTCACCGATAAAAGCGAATTCTGCGTCGTCGATTTGGCGAAAGCGTCAAAAATCAGCCAGCTCATAATCGATGGCAGGGCATCGCTAATCGCTTGTGAGAATAGTGTTTGTTGTGCGATTACTGAAACGGATAACGGAAATTTCCTTTACGTAATCAACACAAAAAACCCAAACAAACCTAGGCTTGCTCAGAAAACAAGCCTTGATTTTGAAAGAGTCAACGATATAGAAATATCAGAATCCTCTGTATTCGTTCTCGGTTATTCTGGGGGAATCGGTTGCCTGAAAGTTTTGGACGCAATAGGTACAAGGGAATTCTGTATTCTCATGGATACATTTAATTGCATAAGTGTCTGCGGACGCTATGTTTTTATTGGCGGAAAATATGACGATGTCGCCACGATCGAAGTTTATGATATGCAAACAGGAAACAATTGGCCGATGAACGTTGGTTTTGATATGGGTTTGCATATTGAAGACGTAATGGAAATAGAGTCGTTTGATGATTCTATTATCCTCATCGGGGAGAAAAATGGAAAAACATCCCTTCTTGTTTTTTCACGTGGATGGAATAATCCGCCCGAGTTTAGAACGGGTTATTATGTCCCAGATGCTCGGATGGGAAAGGTGAAAAGAGATGAGGATATTATTTACACATCAAGTGCAGTCGATGGTGGTGGAGGATACATCGATTATTTTCGCCTTGATGTAACAGGCATGGGTATTAATAAAATGGAAAGGGTGAAAACCATCTTTACGGAGAGTATGCCAAACAGCTTCGGCATCAACGGAGAGCACCTCGTCTATAGCAGCTTAGACGAGATTTTTATTATAGATAAATCATAACCTGCCGTTTCGGCGGGTTTTTTCTTCCCATACATCATCTTGTAGGAATATAAGCACAAATGTTAACTTTTTAAGTAAACAACATTTAATCATTACTAAGCAATTGTTTATGATTACACATTATTAATTTAAGCGCAATGCAATAGTTTCGCTTGATTCAAAGAGAAGCTGAAAGCTAATTCTTCTATATGAATCTCTTCAAACTATAACGTTGCAAGGCAATACATGGAGGTGAGAAATGAGTTGTTTTGGGATAGTCTACAAAAGGCATAACATCGTTGGTCTCTACGAAAAAGAGACCATAAAGAAACTTAATTTTCTTATTGACAATTGGAAACCTGAAAGCGGATTTTTATCCAAGCTGATTGATATTGTTAATTCTTTGCACATCTCAGATGATGTGCTAGATTATTTTGAACTGAACAGACAGCTTTTTATCGAAGCTGTTTGGAGCCTAATATCAGGGGGGGACAGCTTGGTAGAAAACATCCATCTGAAAGCGAAGCATAAATTCGATCGGGATAAGGCACAAGAAAAAGGGTTTGAACATTTAAAAGAGAGAATGGGTGATTTGAATTTGGATAAAGAGTTTGCTGAACTTGTATTATTGTTGTGGATATTAAAGCACAACAATGGCGATGGTTCTTTCAAGAAGTACTGGAATTCTATCAAGGATCCTTATCTGATTATGTTGGAAAAGAAATTTCCAGAACTTTTTCAAGAATCAAACAGTTTCGTGAAGAAAATCAACCGCATTACGGTTGTGAAGTCCAAAATCAAGAAGGAAAAACCTACTGTTAAAAGGAGCGAAAATACAAGAAAGACTGTTAAAGTGTAACTGGTCTTGTTATGCCTATAGCAAAACCGCGTCTATGTCTCGGCGCGGTTTTGTTTTTGTTTATCTGTTCGCGCATTAGCGTGAACTTTACATAAAATTAATTATTTCACTCTTCGGAGGCTCATAAAATGAAAGCTTCAATTAATTTTATTTTCATATTTTTCATCGTTGCGTTATTTTCCCTTTCAGGATGCCGCAACGACCCTATTGGCGGTTATCATTCTTATGATGATTACTATTATGGTCCTCCGCCAACATATTACAGCAACCTTGTAGTTGAGAACCACACAATGCATATAATTAATATTTGTGTGGATGGATACTACCTTGGAAGCGTGTATCCTTACGATTATGTCTCCCTGTACATAGCTTGTAACCGATATTGTATGTGGTTCGAACAGCCATATACAGGAGCGCGAACATCTAAACAAACTGTCTACATCATAAGGGGAAACACAACAATTTGCAGTGTTTATCAAAACAATTTTTACTGGTGGTGATATTTGAATGTATAAATTTTCCCCTATCAATTTGCACAGCTAAAACCGTGCAAGTTTTCAAATAAGCAAACATTTTATTTAAACATCTTTTTGGGAGGTTCTCATGAAGAATCTACTATTTCTTTCGATGCTTTTCTTTTTTCTCATCGGTTGTGGTGGGGGTGGAGGAGTTGTTACGCCGCCACCTGGTGG
>JAHIRU010000048.1 GCA_018818465.1 Nanobdellota archaeon | reverse complement strand
TCTTTATCTCCTGAAAGGCTATCAATGTTGTTGTTAACTGAATCAACATCTAAACCGTCATAAGGAGGTGCCAGGTTTATTCCGCGATCAGAACCTGTCGAACTTCCTACGATAATTTGAATGCTTGTATAAGATTCAGTGGATCTGAATCTTATTGTGTAGTCATCACCATCTCTAACTCTTTCTGACCAAGTTGCATCAACAATACCGAATGTAGATGATGCTGATTTTGGTGAATAGTCCCCGCCAGACTTATAATCCAACTGGCACGATGAATAACAGCCTGTATCCTGGCAGTCAATAAATCCATCACCGTCATTGTCTCCGTTATCATTACAGTTCTCTGAACCGCATGTTTGTCCGTCTTTTCCTGTCTGTCCTGAACAGTCACTGTCAGCGCAGTCTGCGCTTCCATCACCGTCGTTGTCAAAACCGTCATCACATGTTGATTCTACTCTAGTAATGCCATTGTATTCGCAGAAGTGATGATCATAGTCTCCTACCTGCATGTAACAGTCAGAATCATCACAGTTTGTTATAGGTGAAGGTATGTCATAATCATTGTCTTTATTATCAGCGCATCCATCCCATTTGGTCATTTCAACCGCCGCGCAAGGAGCGCACCAGTTGCGGCCTGGCGAAAATGGATGATTTTTGTTGCATTCCAAAGAGCCTGGCGGTGAACTTGCATCAACAGTATTATCATAGCAGTCTGTATTTCCCTGAGGATCGCTTGGGTTTCCGTTTCCGTCAGCATCATTATCCTGTCCGTCAAAGCACTGGATAGGGTTTGATGCAGAATACTCATCTCTTGTGCATATTTCTGCTGGATTGTCAGGATTAACTACACCTATACAGTCTGTATCTCCGCAATCTATTCCACCGCCATCAAACCTGTCTAGATCATTGTCTGCGCCGTCAAAACACCATTTTGCGAACTGTGATTCGGCTGTAGGGCATAAGCTATTTCCCAGTGCATCTGTAGCATCTTTACAGTTATCATAATCATCGCAATCAGCATTCGGTGCGTATGTCATTCCTTTTGGTCCGAAATACTCATTATAAAAAGTAGCATCCCAGCCAGCGCTTGTTGTATAACCGTTATCAAAGTCGTTGTCAAAACTGTCGTCACAAATAGTTTCTGCTCCAAGCTCGCATATCTTTCCGTTGCTTAATGTTTCTCCGTTACAGTCCTCGTCTGGATAGTTGTCTATCCAAGCACAGTCCATTCCTGTGCCTGAAACGCCATCCTGTATAGCATAACCATCCAAACCGCCTGTTGTAAGAATCCATTTATCCCAGTCATTGTCTATGTTGTCGTCGCACATGGCACCGGTTTCTGCTGTAGTGCCTATTGTTGATCTGCAATAAGATGAACAGTCGTATTCAGCATTGTTGTATGTTCCGCCTGGCTGTAGTTCACAGTCATTTAGATTGTAATGATCGTTGTCGTATTTGATGACAACATCGCAATCCAGCTCTACACTGTATTCGCAACTATTGTCTGGAGCTATGTTTCCAAACTTGTCTGTTGGACCTGTTTGGCCATCACAATCAATGTCTCTGCAGTCAGGCAGCATTGTTTTTGGATCTGTGTTTTGATGGCCGTTTGTCAGATCCTCTTTATACCAGTCGTTGTTGTAGCTGTCAGCGCAAATAATTTCTGTGTCTTTTGTGCAAACTTTATCTGATCCAGGACCTCCTGTGTAGGTTCCTGTATAAGCGTTGTATGCTGATGTTCCTATTTCATTATTGCAATCATTAATATCATAACAGTCATAGCTTGAAGCTGCAAATGAGCTTTGCTCATTGCCTGCTTTATTCAGATAATCAAAGTCATTATTTATCGCATCGCTGCATGTCTTCCAGTCTGTAGTGGAAAGATCAACTGCATTCTCATTAATGTTGTCCAAGCCAGGGCATTCAGCATCAGTGCAGAAATACACAGGTATTGTTATGAAATCGTTGTTTACTTCGCCGCCCGGTGTTGTGTAAACAATTGTCAAATCTATGTTGTAAACATTATTCGTGTTTACTGTGGCTGGATCAAACTCTGCCTCAACTGATGTATCAAGGTGTGCTATGTTTTCATTTGAAACTGTTGACTGCATTATAAATTTGTTATCATGCGTAACGTATGCAAGGTCGGTTTGATCTAGCATGTCTCTTGGCACGTATTCAGTTTCTCCGGTCAGCACGTTTATAGCACTGAAGTAAGGCAGCAAACCATAATCTATTGTTGAACCAGGGCCATATTTTCTTACAACCTCTATTTTAGGGAAACCGTCTGCAATCACGCCTAAAATGCCATTGCCTATATCCCATCTTCTGAATCTTATCTTAAACTTGCCGCCATTATTTGGATTGACGTGCTCTGTCCACAAAATGTTTATACCCCTTGTTGCAGCATTCGAGTCATCGCTTCTAACATTACCAGCAGTTGGTGGATCGGCAGTTGCAAACTGCACTGAACCAGATGGTGAATAGCTGCAAAAACCGTCTAAACAAACTTTAGGGCTATCGCAATCAATATCAGATGTGCAGGCTCTTTCATCTGCAATATCTTTCTTTGGCAACCAGCTATAGGTTATGCCGTTGCAATCTGAATCTGCGCCGTCTACAAATCCATCACCGTCATTGTCTGCGCCATCATGGCAATAAGATTCTATACCTGTTCCTTGTTTATATTTCAAGGCTACATCAACATCTCCCTCGAAATCACATTTTATTGTATTTAAAAATAGATTGTTTTCTTGTCCAAGCCAACAGAAATCAGCAAAGTGCACTTCATTGGATGTCCACTCCAAAGTGTTTTGATCATTAATGCTATGAACATGTATTCTCCAGTTAACTGGCTCTCTTCTTATGTCAATTCCTGCTGGATTTTTTACGTAGCATTCATCTATTTCCCAAGGTATCCATTGTTGCACGGTATCGCCGCCTTCTATAATCTGCCTTTCAACTGAGTCTGTTGCGTCTATCATGTGGCTAACTTCTCCGCTCTCACCAAATACGCCGTCAGTTAAATCTGCAGTTGTAACACCTTCAACATTTATTCTGTTGCATCCTGCTATCTGATCGCTCTGGCAGTTTGACTGGCTTACGGTGCAGCCCACTGTTGAGCTTGCTGGAGCAGTTACATGATAAGTAATTATTGAAAAATCAAATTTGAAATTTCTAGCATCACCACCATTTTCATAATAACTGCATGGTGGTGTGTTGGCTACATCACACAATCCTAATCCAAAAGGATGCACGTTGTAAATGCCCTCTGGGAAGAAGTAGTTTGGATTTGCCTGAGGACTTTCGCAGTGTATGTCAGCCGGCTCTCCGCCAGGGCAACCACCAAAGTCGCACTGTCCATTGCAGTTGTTGTCTATATTATCATAACAGTCTTCAATTTCACCAGGGTTTATATTTTTATTCGTATCGTCACAATCCCTTCCAGGATATGTGCATAATGGACTTTCAGGATCACCATAACCATCACCGTCAAGATCCCTGCACTGGTCTGGATTGCATTCAGGAATTCCGCCACAACCTTTAGGACCCAGATCAACACAATCTACATAAGTGTTGCAATTGTTGTCTATTCCATCATAACAGTTCTCCCATGCATCTTGGTGGATGCATATAGCGCATTCGGAAAGAGAGGGGTATAAAAGACAAGGATTGCTTGGGTCCAATGGATATAATGGACCTAATGGACAAAACCATCCGGCTTGATCATTCAAAGGGTTGTCATTGCAATCAGGAATTCCGAAATAACCATAGTATTGACCAGGATCTCTGTAATCTAAGAACGAACCGCATGTCGTGTACAAGTCACCGTCATTGTCCCAGAACGTATCATCTATGCCAAAATCACAAATTCCTCCTGGTATAAGACAATTTGCATCATTTGTACAGGGTGTTGTTCCGTCTGAACATAAACCAGTGATAGGATCACTGTTATAACCCTCATCCCATTCATTGTCGCAATCATTGTCTAAAGCATCGCATACTTCAGCTGTTGGCGGTGTGTATCCTGGGTTAACAGGATCTTCTTCACAATCTCCCCAAACACCTACGCCGCCTAAGTACAAACATGTTCTTTTACCAGGGAAACATTCACCTATATTTGAACCGCAAATATCTGTTTCTCCTATTATACATTCACCAACACAAACTGGATCAGTAGAACAATCAGAGTCTAAACAATCTATAAGCAAATCACAATCATTATCTAAACCATCACTACAAAATATTGAACCTGTTTCAGGTCCAGTTGAAATACATGTACAATCGCTATCTGGTGGAAATGTGTTACCAGGATTTTTAGGATCTTCACAGCCAGTAGAATCGCATGTAGCGTCACAATCATCATCTATACCGTTATCGCAAATTTCTTCTATAGGACCAACATAATTTGGGCCACCACAGTCTCCATAATGGCCATAAACATCACATTCCATTTCCCCTGGTTCGCATCTACCTATATTTGAACCACATACGTCTGTATCAAAAGGCAAACAGAAGCAACTAGGGTCAGCTGGATAATCTATGAAACCATCGCAGTTGTTATCTACATTATCAAAACAATGCTCCAGAGTGTCTGGGCCTGGATTTATGCATATAGGACAAGTAGAATAATCAAGATTGGCACAATCTAATGGATCAGTTGGACAATTAGTTGGAGGATCATTTGGATTGTAATAATCATTACAATCTGGACCATACGGACACATTGTATCGTATCCCCAATAACCATCACCATCATCATCAAAGCAGTTTTGCATTATAGGACCATAGTCATATTGCAAACTAGACCATTTAGGGAACCAACCAGCATTTCCTTTTTTATCTCCATAAGGATATTGACTTCCTGCGTCACCATAGTTATCAGAATTTAAATCCCGTATGTCCCATGAACCGATATCACCGTAATAATTGCCTTCTGGTGAACCACCGCCAGGCATTATAAAAAACTGGTTTCCTGGAGACCTGTCAACAACATAATAATTGTTTGCAAGGCCAAAAGAATTGTAATAGAAATCGTTGTTCCCAGTGCCGTCAAGTACAACATTTTCATCTGCAATCCAGAATGCATTATTGTTTATCATTGCGTATCCAGCATTGGCTGTTGAATGACCAATTGCATAAAGAATACTACCACAATTAGGATTGCAACTAGGATCATTTATGTCTGAGCCAAAATAAACTATGCCGTCAGAGACTGCCGGAGATGAATACACACGCCCATTTGTTGAGAAAGTCCATACTTCTTGCCCGTTCTTAACCCGCCTAGCATAAAAATTTCCATCTTCTGAACCAATGTAACCAACACCATCAACAACTGCAATTGATCCCTGTATTAATCCGTTTGTGTCAAAACGTCCTAAATACGTACCGTCTGTTGTGTATGAATATATTCTGTTGTCGTTGGCTCCGAAATAAACGGCGCCATTAAAAATGGATGGTGAAGAAGGTGCTCCCATCATTTCAGTTCCGCTTCTCCATAATTCAACTCCACCACTACTTAAAGCATAAAAAATTAAATCATTTGACCCGAAATAAACAACACCTCCTGCAACTGCTGGTGTAGATATTATTGTGCCGCCAGTTTCAAAAGTCCACTGAAGTGTTCCGGCAGCATCCACTGCATATAGATTTCCATCATCTGAGCCAAAATAAACTATGCCGTCAGAGACTGCCGGAGATGAATGAATTTCTCCAAGAGGTGGTTGGCTTAAATCCGGATAAACCCATTCTTGGTTACAGTTAGCAGGATCTATTTTTAATACTCGCCCGTCATCTGAACCAATATAAACAAAACCATTAACAGCTGTTGCTGCTGTTAATCTGCCGCCAACAAGGCAAAAGGTTACTATGCTACCTGTTTGAGGATCAAAATTTAAAACATCATTAAAAATATAGAGAAGTCCGTTGTCTGCACCTACATACAGATTGCCGTCAGCTATTGCAGGAGCCGTGTTAAAATTCACACTACCTATAATCTGATTCCAAAGAAGTTCACCAGTAATAGCATTGAATGCATACAATTTGCCTCTACCAGCTTCATTATTAGAGCCGATATAAACTCTGTCGTCAGCTACTACTGGAGATGACTGAAACTTGCCAGGAGCTATTGGAAAGTTCCATAACTGTTCTCCATCACCGCTGTCCACTCCTCCACTAGTGCCTGTATGTGCTGGGTTTTGCCTAAACATTGGCCAATCATGTTTACCGTTTGCTACAAAGCTCTGTTCAAAATCTCCGATTGCACAGTTTTGCATTTGGAAACTATCACCACCGACATGAATTCCTATGCCTTTTCCATCACCTAATATCTTATATTCATTGCAATCTAATGTGACGCCATCCTCAACAATTTTTATGCAGCTGTCTCTACCCACGTGATTTATATTAGATGTTAAAATATAATCCAATCCTTGTCCAAGAATTGGAAGAGTTGTGCAAGAATTAATAACTGTTTGGCCAACAACACCTACTGGCATAACAAAAAAACTAGCTGTTATAAAAACTATCAAAGCTAGAAAAATATTCGTTTTCATTGAATTATAATTAGCTTAGCATAAATAAAAAGTTATTAATTAACTGTTAACTTTAATGTTAATTAACAGTGAATTATATCGGTGA
Organism: Nanobdellota archaeon; assembly: GCA_018818465.1. Lineage (GTDB taxonomy): Archaea > Aenigmatarchaeota > Aenigmatarchaeia > QMZP01 > QMZP01 > JAHIRU01. The sequence goes on along the minus strand of JAHIRU010000048.1, from coordinate 158 downwards.
AATAAATTATGAAATTTGCAACAAAAGCAGAACTAGAGAAGCTCGAATCGTTTTTAGAAACAGAGGGAAACAATATACTTTTCCATCACAACGATGCTGACGGCATCTGTTCAGCTGCGCTTTTCCTGAAATTCTTCCAGAATTTTGATCCCCGCGTC
>JAHIRU010000047.1 GCA_018818465.1 Nanobdellota archaeon | reverse complement strand
CCTGCTATTGATGAAAATCTATGCATTGCATGCCAGATATGCGTCAAGAAATGCCCTAAGAATGCCATAGCTATTGTTAATCTGCCTGATCAGCTTAAAGAAACACCAATACACAGATATGGCAGAAACATGTTTACTCTTTTCAAGCTTCCTGTTCCTAAGCGCAACGCTGTTGTTGCACTGGTAGGACCAAACGGTGTTGGCAAGTCCACTGTCATAAACATTCTTTCTGGAGGCCTCAAACCTAATACAGGCGTATTCGGAGAAGATGTTCCCTGGCAGAATATAATTAACAAATTCAAAGGAACAGAGCTTCAGGAATATCTTGAAAGGCTTTCCAGTAAAAAAATAAAAACAGCCTACAAACCGCAGAAAGTTGATATGATACCCAAGGTGTGGAAAGGCTCTGTTAAGAAACTTTTGGAAAGGGCAGGCGATAAGAAAAAGCTTTCTGAGATTATGAAACGCTTGAATGCAGAGAGCATTCTGAACAAGGATGTAGACAAACTTTCTGGTGGAGAATTGCAGTTATTGTCTATAATAGCTACAATATCAAAAGAAGCTGATTTCTATTTCTTCGATGAGCCATCAAGCTATCTTGATGCTTATGAAAGACTACTTGTTGCAAAAGAGATTCGTCTGCTTTCAGAAAAGGCCTTTGTCATGGTAGTAGAGCACGATCTTGCTGTTGCAGACTATATGGCTGATTATACTCACATACTCTATGGTAATCCTGGAGTGTTTGGTGTTGTATCAAACCCTTATGGTGTTAGAGTCGGCATAAACACCTACCTTGAAGGTTATATCAGAGAAGAGAACATGCGCTTCAGAAAGGAACCTATAGTTTTTTCGCGCAAAGCAAAGGGTTTTGAGAAAACCGAACTATTTTTGCAGTTTCCTTCTTTTGAGAAGAAGTTCAAGGATTTCTCCCTTAAAACCAATCAAGGAAATCTCTATAATGGAGAAGTTATTGGCATTGTTGGACCAAACGCTATAGGCAAAACTACATTCATAAAAATGCTTGCAGGAGAGCTCAAGCCTGACAAAGGCAGTGCTCCTGAAAAACTAAAGATATCATACAAGCCTCAGAGAATTCTTTTATCTAAGGATGAAGAGAAAATAGCTGTGCAGGATTTTATCCACAGTAAAGACATCAAAATGTCTCAAGAGAACAAAAAGCTTTTCTTTGATTTAGGCGTTGAAAAGCTTATGGAGCGAAATGTGAAGTCACTTTCAGGCGGAGAATTGCAGAGTGTTTTTATTGGATGCGCTCTTGGACAAGAAGCAAATCTTCTGCTTTTGGATGAACCGTCTGCTTTCCTTGATGTGGAGCAAAGACTTAATGTTGCTAAAATTCTGCGTGCTTATGCGGAGAGCAAAGATATGCCATGTTTTGTTGTTGATCACGATCTTCAATTCATTGATGCTGTTTCTGACAGGCTGATAGTTTTTGAAGGACAGCGCGGTGTCCGTGGTATTGGCAACGAACCAAGCAAGCTTGCAGAAGGAATGAACAAATTACTCAAAGACCTGGGCGTTACCTATCGGCGTGACCCAAGCACTGGCAGACCAAGAGCCAATAAACCAGATTCTCAGAAAGACATAGAACAAAAGAAAAAAGGCCAGTATTTCTACGTTGAATGAGCTCAATACTGCGAAACCTTTATATATACTTATTTAGTTAATTTATAATGCGTAAGTTTGTCTTGCGTAAATTATCATGTTCATCATTTGATTAATCCCTCTTAAAGTATGATTTGACAATCGTACAAGAGGTTTAAAAAAAAGTCTATTAGACATTACACATAAATGTATTTTTTTCTAATCAATTATAATGCGTCCCCACTTGCATTTTAGTTATGTAATTCTTTGAAATTATAATTCTTTCAAGCCAAAAACAATGAGTTTTTGCTTGATGTAAAGGAATTGTAACTAGGATAATTTTAAGGCTTTACAAATTAGAATGATCCATCTTTGCGCAAAATAGGGTTAGGTGGGGGATGGATGCCCAGTAAAATTTTTTAAAAATAGAGACTTGAGCATACCTAGTTGTGTTTGGGTCGATAACCTGAGAAACACTATAATAGCAGATTCTTCTCAGGTTATTTTTTTTGTCACGAATCTCCTATTTATATATGCGACACTTCCTTTCGGTAGTGTCGCAATGAAATTGTTGTTGTACAATATTGATTTATTCTCAAAGCGTGGCAATATCTTCTTTAGATATGCTTTGAGTCATGGAAATTTTGTTTCCGTGAAAAGACCGGGGTTAGCAAGCGAGAGTTTGCTAACCACATGCGGAAGTAGCTTAGTTGGTAGAGCCCCAGCCTTCCAAGCTGGTTGCGTGGGTTCGAATCCCATCTCCCGCTCCATTGATAATATCGCTTTTATAGCGATGCTATAAACGGATTCGGTGGTCTCCTCCTCTCACCGGATCCCCTTATAGTTCAAAGTAGAAAGTTTACTTAATTTGAGACGAGGGTTTCAAAATGTCCCCTCATTTCTCGAACTTTGATGCAGGGGAGTGTGAAGAATAACTAGGCTAAGCTAACGCATGCTGACGATGTTACCGCACTCTCCTAAAAAAATCGACGTTCACACTCCAGGTTGCTGTTTATGATGCACTCCTTAAATCTTTCCACTTCAAGATATTTTAGATCTTCGTAGCAAAACCTCTCTAAACAACCTGGAGAATTTATTAATGTCACTTAATAGGGATATAATAAATAAAAAAAGAATTATAATTTCAATCTTGCTATATTTTCTTTAATTGTTTTTGCTGAATTGTTTAGAGCCTTTCTTTCTTTCTCTGAAAGGTTGAGCTCTATTATTTTTTTCATGCCATCTTTTCCAAGAGATACAGGCACACCCATGCAGATGCTGTTTTGATTGTATTCTCCTTCAAGATGCACAGAAATTGGAAGAGTTTTTCCAGTATCGTTTTTGATAGCTTCCACCATACTCACTATTGCTGCGCTTGGAGCATAATATGCAGAGCCTGATTTCTCAACTATTTGCTTGCCTATGCCACGCGTTTTTTCAAGAAGCTCTTCTATTTTATCTGATGATAAAACATCTTTCAAAGGCCTGTTTGATACAGTAGTCTGATTGACTAGAGGCACCATTAATTCATTATGACCACCAAGAACCATAGTTTCTATATCATTGTAATTTGTTTTTGTTTCTTCTGATATCAATGCTTTGAACCTGGATGTATCCAGTATTCCAGCCATCCCCAAGACCCTCTCTCTTGGAAATCCTGTTTTTTTCAATGCAAGATATGTCATGATATCAAGCGGATTTGTCACAACTATAACTATGGAATCTGGTGCATGTTTCTTTATTTCTGCAGAAATGGATTTGATTATGTTTTCATTTGTTTTCAGCAGTTCATCACGATTCATTCCAGGCTTTCGTGGAAAACCTGCAGTTACAATAACTATATCAGATCCTGATATCTGAGAAATACCAGTCGTACCTTTTATTTTAGATTCACCGTTCCACACGGCAACCGAGTGCTGTATATCTAAAGCTTTCCCCTCTGCTACGCCTTCAGCTATATCTACTAATACGACATCAGCCAGATTCTTTTGAACCAATTTCAGAGCTGTTGTAGAACCAACATTTCCAGCACCTATTACGCTGATTTTCATTTCTAATTACCTTTCTATAGTTTAACTATGCTTTATTGCGAACAAAAGAATAAATAATCATCTTTCAGGTCGTTCTATGCCTATATCCAAGTTGAAATGCTCTTTCATTTCATTTCTAAAACTCAAAGCAAAGTTGTTGCACATTTCAAGGTATTGTCTGCGCCTTTTGTTGTAGAACATCAAAGAGTATATATACCACAGTGGTCTAAAAAGCAAACTGTATCCAGAAAAAGTGGTTTTAATAATAGCCTGTATGCTCATTATAAATTCGCCATCATTGGTTTCTGGCGATACGCTCCCCTTTGTTTTTATATGAAACCACATTGTAGTGAAACCGCTAAAAGTTTTCTTGACCCACCATTTGAAGAAAAATGTGTGCGGATCTCCTGAGTTGTCCCAATTGAAAAGTGTTTCGCCTGTTCCAGAACCGCTTATATGAAAAAACGGTTGCAAAGTGCTTGCTATTTTTTTAGAGACTTCATACGGGTTTGGACCGCTGTAGCTTAGATTAATGTATCTAGCTGGAGATAAACAGTCGTCAACTATCTCTACCTTTCCCATAAAACATCAACCATACTTTTCATTAAGCTTCTTGAAAACTTGCTGCATTCTTCTCTGGAACACTATTACATACTGCCTGCATTCTTCTGTGTAATCTACTCTTTTCTGATGATAAAAGAGGTTATGCCAAAGCGTTCTTAAGAACTCATAGAAAAGTGATCTCTGCCAGACAGTATCCTGTGGATACTCTGTTCTCATAACAGGCTTTACCTTTATAGTGGCATTGCCACTTTCTTCTGTTCCCTGTCCAGAAATATCAAATCTTATTAGCATATGAGTGAATTTATCCAGATCTTTATGCAAATAAATTCTTGCCTTGAATTTCTCTGTTTCCTTTTTGCCCCACGTGAAGTCCTCTTCCTGTATGTCACTGTCAGCAGCCCTAAAGACAGTTTTTATGGCATCAAAAATAATTTTGTATAATTTCTGTGGATTTGGACCAATATAATTTAGCTGTACATCTCCTGGATCCTGTTCAAAACAGTTATCCTGCATCATTAATTTTGTTCTCGCGAAAACCATATAACATTTACCTCTAGACGACTATTTCCATTCTATATTAGTCGTCAAACTTTCTGGTTAATTTTTTAGTATTGTATATTATATAATTAAGCAGATATAATATTAATTAATATGTTTGGTTTGCTTGGAATTCTGATAGGAATTTTTTTATGGATATTAGGAGGATACTTAATATTCTTTTTTCCTCGAGCAGGCGCAGACAACTATCAACCGGATAAATTCGCTATTATAGGAATTGTAGCAGGGTTTATATTTTTGATGATTGGAGCCCTGTTAATATTTGTGTGGTGATTGTATGTCGTTTGAAAAAACCGTGATGGATAATGAAATACATGATAAATATAGAATTGACCCTCTTACTTTGCTAGGCAGAGCAATGACTATAAGGCCTGAAAACCAGGCAACGGTCTTTGATATAACAACAAAAATGGGAGGAGTTTCAAATCTTTATTACTCCCTTGTCTTTTGGCTGGGAAAACAGGATTATGTTCTAAAGAAAGTTGACGAGTACATGGAAGTTACGCCAACTCATATTGACGCTTATAATCTAACAATTGCACAAAAACAAAAACTAGAAGGCGCTATAAAACTAGGACTCTCTTCTGCTGCACAGGCAGTTGCTGATTTTGAGCTATTGGATCATGATAAGAGAAGATACCAGGAGATTTGGGATTATTTCAAAAAAGGCAAGAAAGACGATCATGTTTTGCGCTCATTGTTTATTGACAGAGTAGACGCTTACACAGGCGAAGGATTTTCAATGGTAACAATGACAAAGAGATGGCCTACAATAATAACAGATTTTATACGAATGGGGAACAAAGAACTGGAAAATGTTGATGACATAAAGAGGGAATTGGATGTTAGCCAAGCTGAAGCAACTGTGCTGAAAAGCAAAAACGAGCTTTTCTCTGAATGGAAGAGGCTGTTTTTACCGACAGTCAAAAACAGACTGGCAAGAATAGAGAACATGGTTAATGCGCGGGAAAAATCTGTTGAAGAGTACAAAAACTGGCTAAAACCCTACATAGCGAGATACAGAATGATGAGAGAAAGCACAGAAGCTAATCCTTCAGTTTATACCAATGATTGGGTCATGACGCCTGGTTTTTCGCAGGCAGTTGCATTTTCTGGAATAAGGCTGTGGTTTTGGAAGCCCTTCATTCTCACTGAAAAAGGCAGGCCTACATATGAGATATACGGAAAACCTAAAAGAGGCAAGTGGATATTTGACCCTTATGATGATCTTGTAAAATCAATAACCCCTAAGATAGAAGAAAAATATGGCTTGCAAGAAGGGGAGATTGAAGACAATATTAAAAAAATAATAGGTGAAGCTTTGCAATCGGATTCAAAATTTGAGCAGTATGAGTTTGGCGGAAGACCGACAATGGATCCCAAATACCTTTACTATCAGTTTTTTGATATAAGCATAATGAGGTCTATAATAAAAACTGCTCCGCCAGAAGGCGGTGAACTTGAAAACATAGTGTTCAGCCCGCTTGAAAACTGGCTGTTCTCACAAAATGTTATGCTTCTGCATATAATAGAACTTTGGGCGCGTGAAAGGCATTTTACTAACTATGTAGAGCAGATAGTTGGTTCAAAGAACTTGGAAAATAAAATAAGAGACAGGCTTGATGCTGAATATGAAGGTAAAAAAGAAAAGAAAAAAAATAAAAAAGAAAGTAAATTTGCTTCAAGCCTCTCAAAAAGCGTTAAAAATCTCACAGGACTTTTTGTAAAGCCTGGTCCCTATGAAACAAATTTTAAGGAGAGAATAACCAAACTATACCTTGTTGATTCAGGCGCCAATTACGGTCCAATAATTAAATATATAAAAGCTAATATCGGTGCTTAAGCTTGACGACTATGCTAATTGCATGTAGTCGTTTTCGCATGATTAACAAACAAGAAAGGTAATATGATATGCCTATAAAAGTCGGCGTTACTTCAGGAATTTATACAGCAGCCAGGTCAGAAGAGCTAGCTACACCAATAAAGAAGCTTGGCTACACCTTGACTCGCGGAGCTTCGGCAATGGAGTTGGCAGCAGATGTAGCTCATGAGATTCCTTATACGCATGGCAAGGACATAAGGCATATGGCAAGGAAGCAGGGCGTTAGTGTGCTTTTCCATGGAGACCTGAATATACCTGTTTGCATTCCTGAAAGGACAGAGTGGAGGGATGCACAGGACAGGATGCGCAAATCTGTTCGCTCTGCTGTCAATGCAGGCGCTTTATACATAGACTTTCATTCATGCCTGAACATATGGCTAGAATTGATGACCTATGCGGGACGCAAATTAACATCGACATTTGTTGATTCTGAAGGCAGGTTTATTTCTCATATATTAAAAGAAAACGAAAACTTAAGAAACTGGTTTTTGGAAAAAAAACTAGACCAGTATGACAGATCCTTGCTGTCAACTGAAGAGTGGTCGAGAGTTCGAGGCGCAGGAGATACAAGAAGGCATAAAATCGGAGATCTTTTAGGTAGACTCAGGGAAACAGAATCCAGAGAAATGGCAAGGATAGATAATGAAAGCAGAAGAGGAACTATAACAGAAGAGCAGGCCAACAAGCAGATAGAAAATCTTAGAAAGGGATTGGAAAAACAGCAACAGGAAGGAATAGAAAGAATAGACAGGGAGACAGAGAATGTAATAAACATACCCAGAAGAAAACTAGAAAGGGGAGAGGCATGGGATACGGAGGAACTAAGAGGCATAGAATCTGGATCCTTGGAAGGCTATCATATAATGGCTCATTACCTATTCTTTACTAAAGACCCTATTTGGATGGAAATGGTTAGCATATACAAAAATGTTCTAAACGACTACGCGCTTGATTACAGCGATAAAGAATGGCTAGAAAAGTCCTGGCGTTCTGCAGAGAACAAAAACGACAGGGATTTCAAGGAGTTCTTCTATGCTGTTGTTGGTGCAAAATATCTCGAAGGCCATCTTAAGAAGCTCTTTGAATGGATGAACGGTGACTTTAAAAAAGAGCTTTCAAAGCATGATGAAGGAAAAGAGCTGAAAGATATTGCTGATAAGCTTGTAATAGCAATAGAGAATTCTGATGCCAGAGACCCTTCACACGCTGGTTTGTTTTTGCTTTGCAGATTGAAGCAGATATACGCAGCTGTAAAATGCATTAGAAAAACACTAAAAACTGACAGGATAATGATAATAGTTGATCATGAGCACATAGCATCCCAGGGCCTTGATGCATGGCTAGAGGTTGAAGAAACAGTCAAACTCATACCAGACTTTGGTTCCCTTATCATTTCAATTCATTCCAATCATCCCAATCCCCTGCATCCCCACGAACCAATAGAATTTGGTGATGTTAAACTGTATGAATTATTGCATCATTGGAGAAAAACTGGCATGGGCAAAGGAAAAAGATTAGCATATCTAATTTTTGAGCGAGGCGGTGGAGAAGATCCTTTCAAGCAGTCTGTTGATGCACTCAGATTAATGGCCAGATATCTTGAAGAAGATGTTGAACCTAAAAATCTGCCATTAGAGTTCTTTGGACTAAAAGGATCCGTGTCAGGAATGGTGGAAAGACAGATGCAGATAATACGGGACCATGCAAATGAACCTCTGAAAGATCTTTTAGAAATGCCTGAAGAGGAATGGGGCATTCTATCTGCTGAAGCCAGAAAAAAGGGCAAGGCAGAAGTCTGGAAGAAGGCAGAAATGAGGTAATTTCTAATTAGCTACTATATTATTTAATTTTGCAAAGATATTTGCATGCAATTAGTGCAAAACATCATGCTAATAATCTTTTTAAGCAGCGCAATGTAATGTTTTATTATGGCGAAGAAAAAATTGAAAAGCGTTAAGAAGAAAGCACTCAGTAAGCCAAAGGCTCGCTCCAAGCAGCCTGCTAAAATAACTAAAAAGAAACATGTTACTAAAAAAGTTAAAACAAAACTTGATCTTCAAATTTCAGAAGTTTTCGGCAAAAAGCCTGAAGAGAAGATCAAAGGAAATCAAAAGCCTGAAAAAATTGGCAAGAAAGAAAGAGTAAAGATTTTGAAGGCGTTTACAAAAGAGCTTGTCAAGAAGCATGGTCCTATTATTCGTGCAATTGTATTATTTGGTTCGACTGCACGCGAAGAGTTCAAGAAAGAATCAGACATTGATGTTTTTGTTATAATTGACGATACTCGTCATAGCATCTCGCCTACTGAAAGGGCTAAACTAGAGGATGAAATGGTTGCTATTGCCAAGAAGCTTTCACGCAACCTTTCTGTTCAGCAGCCTTACATGCTGACAGAGTTCTGGAATATGGTAAGAATAGGACATCCTATTGTCTTCAATTTTATCCGTGAGGGCGTGCCTGTCTACGATAAAGACATATTCATGCCGATAAAGCGTCTGCTTCAGATGGGCGAAATAAAGCCATCAAGAGAAGCTGTTGAAAAATACATAGAGCGCGGTCCAAAGAGGATAAAGCGTGTTGAAAGCGCTAAAATTTACATGGTTGTTGAAGACTGTTATTATGCTATGCTGGAATCAGCACAAGCTGTTCTCATGTTCTTAGGCAAAACTCCACCAAGACCTTCTGAAGCTCCTTCTGCTCTTCGCAAAACAGTCGTTAAAATGAAGCTCCTGACTGAAAGTGACGTAAAAATGCTGGAAGATATAATACAGGTTCGCAAGGATATTGAGCACAGAAATAAAACAGAGATGTCTGGTTCAGAACTTGATGAATGGATAGATAAAGCCAAGAAATTCGTTAATCACATGCAAAAAATGATAGTTAAGATAGAGATTTTGAAGAGAGAAAACATGATAAAGAAATCCCATATGGTAATGTCTGAAACAATAATGACACTGCTGAAGGCAATGAACAAGCTTCCGAAGAGCGAAATCAACGTGCCTATAGCATTTGAAAAACACCTGGTTAAGCCAGGCTTAGTTTCTGAGACATACCTGGATGTATTCAAGGATTTAACCAAAATGAATGACATTGTTAAAGAAGGCAAGGTTCTCGAGCTTCCAAAAGCACGCATAATGATGCAGCGTGAATACGTGCGCAAGTTCATCCAGGATGCTGGACGAATAATGCGAAAAAAGATAAAACCAGAGGACAATCTTCTGGATACTGATTCTTAGTAGAATAAAGGTTTTTGCCTTAATATTATGTTAAGTTTTTAAGTACTGTGCCCAAGACTAGATTGGTTAGTTAATCGGTATCATACTCATCCATAGAATTACGTTGTTGTTCATTTTGAACAATAACAATCAGTTAGCTGAGTTATACGATAACAAAGTTAGCTGAAGCTATTTCTCATTTCACACAAGGAGGCGCTAAAATGCGTCGATTAACAACTATTTTTATGTCTGTCATAGTCTTCATGATTATGATGGTAGGACCTGTATTCGCATCAGAGTATGTGGTCCAAAAAGATGATTGTCTCTGGAAATTAGCTTCCAAAGCTCTTGGAACTGATGATCCAAAAATCATCATCAAAAGTATCAACTTTGTTATTGATACGAATGTTGAAAAGTATCCGCATCTCAATATTGACCACGAAAATGACGGCATTCGCGGAGATGTCATCTATCCCGGGGATAGGTATGATATCTCCTCACTCAAGCTAACTGAAAGTGTTAGCTTTGTAGGTTCTGATGGACTGGTTGCAGCAAATGAGAAAGTTTCTGATCTTGAAACCAAACTCAATGCAGCCAACACCAAAATCGCCAAACTTGAATCTGAAAACGAAAAGCTTTCGGAGCAGATTTCTGCAATGAAAAGTAATGAACAAGAACTTCAGAAATACTATGATGATGAAATTCACAATAATGGTGAACTTCGAGATCAAATCAGCGCTCTTGAAGATGAAAACCGTGAGCTTTCAGAAAAGGTTTCTACGCTTGAACTTGGAATGAAAATCGATATGAGGACCTATCTTGATCAGAAAGAACGAATTAACCAACTTCAGAAAGAAGTTGATTCTGTCAATGCAAAATTCTCTGAAGTTGAGGGCAGCTACAATAAAATAAAGGAGCTTGAAGGGGAGAGAAACCTCTCGCTTT
>JAHIRU010000046.1 GCA_018818465.1 Nanobdellota archaeon | reverse complement strand
GAAGCAAGGTTCATCTGCAGTTGGTATGGTTGAAAGTTTTAGTATCTTTTTGAAAACAGATGCGTGTTCTGTTTCTATCTTTCCCAAAGCCTTGAATAGAATTTTACCTTCGTCATCATCTGTTTTGTTCGCTGCGCAGAAATAAAGCGATGCTGCCTTAACCTCTGTCATCAGAGCCTCTTCTGCGTTTTTCTTGTCCTTTTCATTGAGATTCACGTCAAATGTAACTTTTGCGTCCTTGAATTCTTTTATATGTTTTCCTTTTGCTCCGCAAAAAGGACAATTAGCTGGTGAAGCGTCTCCTATGTAAGGATCACCACAAATTTCACATCTCCATAATTTAGTCATAATATCACCTAACAAAATTTAGTGAATATAATTTGATTGGAGTTTTTAAATATATTTTAACCAAAAATCAACGCTACCCACTGACCAATGTAATTAGCAAGTGCTATAACTATTAGTGCTATGATAGCATGTTCTGCTATTGCTTTCCATGGGTTAACTTTTCTTGATTTTGATATGCCATAACTTAGAATAACCAACATAATCATTCCCCAGATAATGCTGACTATTATAGCAAAATTAAGCTCAAATAACAACATTGGAACAGTAAAGGACAAAGTGAAAATAAGTTTTGTAATAAAGGTTGCAACAGTTGATTCCCATATTTCCTTTGATGAATGCCTTCCCTCAGATTCCTCTGATATATGTATGCCCAAAGCATCAGACATACCATCTGCTATTGCTATGATTATGATGCCACCAAGAACAGCCAGAACAGAATGTGTGCTTGAATTAAGTCCTACCATCAAACCTATGGTTGTAATTATAGCTGTCGTAAGACCGAAACTGAATCCTGTTTTTATGGAGTGTTTCATATCACATCTTTCCCAACAACCACATCACCACTGCTTTCTGCATATGCATACGATTTTCTGCCTGAGTGAAGATGATTGAATTTTTGTGATCAATTGCGTCACGGGTTATTTCATAACCGATGTGCATCGGCATGCAGTGCATTATCTTTGCTTTTGGAGCGTATTTGTTTATGAGTTTTGCATTAAGCTGATATGGCATGAATTTCTTTTTTCTGCGCTCATATTCTTTTTTCCATTTTGGTTTAACTTTTCCGTTCTGAAAAAATTCCATATCCATCCATGTATCTGTATGAACATAATTTGTGTCTTTCAACGCTTCTTTTAGGTTTAATGTTTTTGTTACATTTCCTGTTTCCTCTGCCATTTTGTTGAGCTCTTTATCTACACTATCCTTATCAGCTTCTGGCGCTGCGATTGCTACTTCTATGCCAAGCTTTGCGCAGGCAAGCTTCAATGTATTGGATACATTGTTCTCTATTCCAAGCCATGCGATTTTCTTTATTTTTTGTATGCCACCAAACTCTGACATTGTTAGAATGTCGCTCAGCGCTTGGCATGGATGATATTTCTCGCTGCATGCATCTATAACAGGAATTTTATTAAAAGAAGCTGCTGTTTCCACATCCTTTGCTTTCATCGCACGGAAAGCAAGAATGTCGCCGAAGCGCATAACTGCACGGATTTCGTCTGCAAAATCTGTCAAAGAGAATTGTGCTGTTTTGGCGTCGAGAAAAATTGCATGACCACCCAACTGTGTCATGCCAGCCTCAAAGGACAAACGTGTTCGTGTAGAGTGTTTCTGAAAAAGCATGATTAATGTTTTGTTGGAAAGATAATTTTTGTTGTTTTTCTTAAGTTTCTGCGCAATATCAAGCATTTTGAGAATATCTTTCTTTGATTGTTCCTTCAAAGAAATAATATGTTTCATAGTATATAATTTGCTCTGAGAAAATAAAAGCTAATGGTTGCGTCTATTTCCACAACCATCCAAACAATCCTTTGTTTAATTTTTCAGCTTGCGCTAATTCGCGAAGCCTTGTTTGTTCCTGCTCTAAATTCTGCAAATGTTCTTGGTACATATTTTTCAACTCTTCGCTGCATGTGCATTGCTCTTTGAGTTGTTGAAGCTTCTGTATCCTGTTCTGGTTCATGTTCAATTCTTCTTCTATTTCTGCTGCAGCGACTTCGTCACCACCAAAAAAGAATCTTGAGAACATGTCTCTAGCTTGTATCTTTTGCTCTGACTGAATTGTTTTCTGTACAGAATTGTCAAACTCTCTTGCTACTTCTGACACCTGCGGACCGATTCCGCCAACAAGATCTTCCATCGCTAAGAACGCGTGAACAGCTAGCCTTACTTGATTCTGGTTTTTAACGCCGCCTGTTATGGTTTCCTGGGTTGATTCCTCTTCCATTTCTTGGTTTCTTGTTTGTATCATGTTTTTCAGTTCTTCTGTATTTCCAGCTTTTATTTGATTCCGATTTGGTGCTATAACAATATTGTCACCGTTTCCTGAATCATTGTTTGCGCCATTGTCATCTATTCCGTTGTGACCGTTTCCAGAATCTGTTGCACCACTATCATCGTTTCCTTGGCCATTACCTGTACCTGCATCATCACTGGGTGCTACAACTCCTGGCATGATTAAAGCAAGAACAAATAGTGCTATCAAAAGTCTTTTCATAATTTCACCTTAGAATATAGTTGTTTTCTTCTTTTAAATGTTCTCGCCTTTTTCGAAGAAGTATGCGCCAAGGAACACTGTTAATGAAGAGAAGATTATCAACGCTATGAAATCGTATAGTATTGGAAGTGTTGATATTCCTATGAGAGCTGCTCTCATGCCATCAACACCATATGTTATTGGATTTAGAAAAGCTGCAATCCTAATGAACTCAGGTAAATTATCCAAAGGAAATAATGCTCCTGAAAGGAAAACCAAAGGAAGAACAAGGAAGTTTACAACCAACTGAAAACCCTGCATGTCTCTCATCTTAGATGCTATTATTAAACCAACGCCAATGAAAGTGGCTGACAATAAAGCCATGAACACAATTGATAAGAAAAATCCTACTATGCTAGTAATAGCTAATCCTACTAACAATCCTATAGCAAGTATCATAAGACCTTGAACTAGAGAAGTTGTTACTCCTCCTAGCACTCTGCCTATTACAATTGATACTCTCTTAACAGGAGCTACCATTATTTCCTTTAAGAAACCAAACTGTCTATCCCACAGAACTGAAATTCCTGCAAACATTGATGTGAAAACCATACCCATTGAAATTATTCCTGGTATAAGGAATGTTATATAATCAACTTCTGGCATACCTGCAACAGGCATACTAGAAAAACCAAATCCTAGGAAAGCTAAAAAGAACAAAGGCATACCTAGCATACCAATTATTCTAGATTTTGCTCTAATGAATTTTTTTACTTCTCTTAACCATAAAACGTATATAGCATTTGTGTTTATCATATCTAATGTCTCCTCATCATTCTTTTACGCATCTCGTTTTTGTTCATATCACCTTGACTGGCACTCTGATCTCTGATGCTTCTACCAGTGAAATGAATGAAAACATCTTCTAAGCTAGGCTTTCGGAAGTTAACAGATAGTATATCTATTCCGTCTTTTTCTGCCATCTTAACAAGCTCTGGTATTCTTCTTTCTCCGTTCTCCATTGTAAGGCTTATTTTACCATCATGTTTTTTCATCTTCTTTATCCATTTGATTGCTCTGAGTTTTTTCATAAACTCTTCAGATTTTGATTCAATCTCCAATGAAACAACATCACCACCCAGTGTGTTTTTTAGCTTGTTTGGCGTATCCATTACAATTATTTTACCATGATCTACAATAGCTACTCTTTCGCAAAGGTAATCAGCTTCCTCCATATAGTGAGTAGTAAGGATAATGGTAACTTTGCTTTCTCTGTTTAATTTGTTTATGTATTGCCAAATACGTCTTCTTGTTTGTGCATCAAGACCAAGTGTTGGTTCATCCAGGAACAATACTTTTGGTTTGTGCATTAGGCCTCTTGCTATTTCCAATCTTCTTTTCATTCCACCAGAATACTTGCTTACAAGGACATTTGCTTTATCGTTTAATTCAACAAGATCTAAAACTTCTTTCATTCTTTTTTTTCGATCCTCTTTATTCATTCCATACATCATTGCATGGAATTCAAGGTTCTCTTTTCCTGTAAGCTCGCTGTCTAATGCAGGATCTTGAAATACTATTCCTATATTGTTTCTGACGTCATCCTTGTTTTCTGATATGTTAAAACCAACGATTTTTGCTTCTCCTGATGTTTTCTTTAGCAAAGTAGAAAGCATATTAAGTGTTGTTGTCTTGCCTGCACCATTCGGCCCAAGCAGGCCGAACAATTCGCCTTCCTTTACTTCAAAGGATATATGATCAACCGCGGTAAGCCCATTAAATTTTTTGGTGAGATCTTTCACAACTATAGAATCCATAAAATCACTTTTCTTAATTGTTGTTTCTGCTTAAATATTAATCGGTATCTGGATGGAAAGCTTATTATCAAAAACAACAAATAATTATCATGATAGAATTTATTGAAGCATTCATACTTCTCTTGGTTATAATGGATCCT
>JAHIRU010000045.1 GCA_018818465.1 Nanobdellota archaeon | reverse complement strand
ATCAGCTGCGGTGAGTACTATACCGTCATGCACTGCAAACCAATGCTACATATCAGAGGATTCCAATCTGATAGTTTATTCAACAACAGGCTCAGCATCGAGAATAGAATGGCGTGTTGCAGACGACGATGGTTTATGGTATTCGTGGGGGTTGCTGCCTAAATTTGGAACTAAGAATGCATGCTATTTTTCCTCTGATGATATGAGCACATGTGGACCTACACCTCTGGTAGTGAGTAATGAAGAATATGATTTATGGACAAGAACTGTTACAGTAAGCAATACTAACCCAAGCGAGGACCTTCAAACTATAATACCAAGTGCGTTGAAAATTTCACCTGATATAGACGTAATCGGTAACACATTGATTATGCGTGTCCCTTACTACACCAGCGGAGGCACGGTATCAAGCATTACTTATAATGTATATGATTCTAATCTTGATTCTGAAGGAACCCAAGGATCTATGACAAGGAATACAGATATTGTTTCTTTTGAAGCTAATGTGACATTAGAAACTGGAACACATTATATAGAGTTCAAAGCTACATCAAGCGAGACAACACGCGGTGGATATGTTAAAGCAGTAATCGTGGGTAGTGAAGAAGCTGAAACTGTCTATGATGTAGTTGCAGGTATTGCAAAAGCCTCAATTACAGCACCGCAGACAGGAGCAAGTGCAACAAAAGGCGGTTTCAAGATAAAAAATAACGGCATAACAGATGTGACAGATTTAAGCGTTGTCATTGCTGAAGATTATGAAAACATATTGGAAATAATTCTAGGCGATACTGAAATAGAATCTGGTGGTGAGATAGGCTATACTGTTAAAGTTAAGGATATTACAACATGCACATCTGTGTTCACAACAGCTGATTTAATGTCTGGCGATGCAAAAGTGGGCGAGATAGATGTGGAGCTAACAGCTGATATAATAGGAAGCGGAACCACATCAATAACCTGTGATGTTGAGGCTCCATTGACCATAACACCGACAGCTGAAATAACTGGTGATTATTTTGTAAGCACTGATGTTTCTGAAGTATTTACGTTAGAGAATGATGGTGATGATGCGCTAACTTTGGAGTATGTAACATCAACATCGTTGACAGGCATGGTTACTATAACAGGCATGCCAGATGAATTGGAGTCTGGAGAAAGCGTTGATATCACTGTTAATATAGACGGTGATTTTACAGTGCCTGTTGCAGGAACAATATCAGTAATAACTAATGAAGGAAACAAGGCCATTGTTGTTAATGTTAACTTCTATGATGACTTCACCAGTGATATAGCTCGTGCTAGGAGCGAACTTCTTGGATTGCAGTCTGTATATGGATCAACAGTTATTTATGGTGAGATAAATTCTCTTCTAGGAAGCGCTGAATCGAATTCTGGAAGCGGTGTAAAACGTTACGGCGTAGCTGAGGATAACCTCAACGAAGCCAGAGCAAAAATGGAAGCTCTTCAAAGCGTTTCTCCTTTGATTGGCACAGGTACACCAGGACCAACTCCTCCAGCTGAACCCATTGATTTTACATGGATAATTATAGCTGTTGTTATAATAGCAGTCGCTGCAGCCGGTGTGTACATATACTTCACCAAAGTTGCCAAAAAAGAGGGCGGCGAAGATGAAGAAGAAATATATGATGAAGAGGGTTTTGAGTAAAACCACTATTCATAAAAATTGTTTTAGATTATTCGTAATAATCTCTTGACACCTTTTTTGTGTTCTTGAAAATATACACAACTAATAACAAAACTATCACCAGAATGCCTATTATTATAACCAAAGTGTAAAGGAATGTGTTGTCCTGCTTTTTTGTTGCAGGAGCAGTATTGCATGCATTTGTGTCAGTAGAGCAACCCACATCACATGTTTGTACAGTTAACCAGGTATTGCCTGCGCTGCTGCACTGCTCGACGTTGCTGCCGGCACATCTCTTCTCTCCAGGCGTGCAGATCGTTTGCCCATTCCCGTTCTGGCCACCAATTCTGGCAGCACATTCTTCGTCGGTTGTGTCACCCACACAAACCTTTCCTGAATATACTCTGCTCGTGCCATAATCATCAGAAGACACTGTTATAATGTAATCAACCATCTCACTGGAAGAAAAATCCACAATCCTCGGTGTAAAACAAATGTTCTTATGAAGTATAACACCGGAATTAAGCGTTATCACATAGTTCCTGTAGTTGGAAGACAGATCTGTCGAAACAGTTAATCTATATTTCCCAGCTCCAGTCGAACCAGAATCATCAGGAAGATCAATCTGAACACATTTTGTCTCTCCTAAAGGAATTGAGATGTAGAGGTTGTCTTGGACTGCGTTAGCTGGGAAAGATATAATAGAAACTAAAAAAATTATCGATAATAAACATATTTTAATTTTTGATTGTTTCATATTATTTATCTTCTTATTTAACTATGGAAATCCATACACCTTTTTGTGTTTGGACTACAATAATCTGATTCGCAGTCGTTATCATCAGTACAACTCGAACCGCTTGTTAGTTTTGGAGTGCATTTATTACCATCCCAATAACCACCTACATCTTCTCTTTCGCAAGCGCCTTCAAATTTACAATCTCCTAAATTGTTTGGTCCACAATTTGACGGGTTATAATCATCATTATCAGAATTATAATCGCATTCTTTAGTATTATCGTTCCACTGACCATTAAATGTATTTTCACAAATCTCTTTAAGTCTTGAATAGTTTGGTTCTTCTGGAAGGTATACATCCTCTTCTAAATCACATTCATAACTTGAATATACACATATTTGAGGTACAATGCACCATATGCCACCAACATCTGTACATGAATTCCAGTCTTTACAGGATCCTAAATTGCTAGAAGAGCATCCACTCTGTCCGCTGTCTTTAGGCTGACATGTTTTGGTCACATCGTTGCAATATTCGTCTGGATCACAATCTTCATTCGTCTTACATCCAGCATCACTACCACCCGCTTCAGGTACGCATTTACCTTTAGTCAAATCGCATGTTTCGCCGCTTTTTTTGCATGGCTTGTCTTTACTGCATTCAGTTGTTGGCCCTTTTATGTCTTT
>JAHIRU010000003.1 GCA_018818465.1 Nanobdellota archaeon | reverse complement strand
TTTATGTAGATTTAAAAGACGAGGGTAGTGAAATAATTTTAGCTTCGGTCGAGAAAAAAGTAACTTTATGATTATTTCCCCAAAACCAACTTCCCCTTCTCAACAGAAGCCTTAATCTCCTGACGTTCTTTCCATCCAATTGCGGGCCCCGACAGCTCACGCTTATTCTGCCCGATCCCATTTCGATAGATATCTATGATAAGATAGGGATCGTCAGAGGAGGATGAAAGTTCAAACTTTCTTAAGAATGATTTTCCTGTTGCTTTCTTTGAAAGTTATATTGAAAGATTCAAAAAAATCCTTTCTTCCTATTAGAATTGGAAACTTGTCTTCATTGTCTTGAGGAGGAATCACTCTTACTTCAGCTGAGATCTGGTATTTTTCATGTTTCCTTTGAATAATTATCAGAACTCTTGAAACTATAGCTTCTATACTGCCTCCAATTCCCTGTATCTCTTCCTTTTCACCTGATAAATCTAGACCTATAATCTCAGCAAGACCTCTGGGAATAGTGCTGACATCCGCTCCGGAATCCAATAAACACACAGCATCAATCATTCCCTTGCTGCCTTTGAATGTCACCGGTATCATAGGAGAAATTGTTGGAGGCAAAGGTTCAGGCCTGTCTATTCTCTTGTACTTAAAAGTCATGCTCATAAGATCATCGTTTCTTTTCCAGGCACTTTAGTTATTAGCGGATTTTTGCCAGGGAACTTATGCTTTGCTTCCTGAAAGACCTTTTTGGCATTCTTTCCATGAGAAACAACCTTGTTGTCAACCACAGCTATCCATTCATCTATGTAAGGCTCTGTGTCTGCTTTCATGAAGTAGTTGTAGCTTTTTTGGTTCATGTTATATAATTTGTTGAATTGTTATTTATAAGGGTTATTTGCCTTTTTTGAGCTGGTTTTTCATTCCAACCATGATAAAGCTTTGTCATATTCTTCTTTTGTCGGCATTCTTCCATGCTTCTTGACGAAGTTTTCAATAAATTCGCAAATCAAACACAGTCCCATTCTTTTGGCAACATAATTTTTCTTGCATGAAGGGCACAGCTCCAAGTCTGCGACTACTCTGAACTTTCCTTCCTCTTTTCCTGTATCTACAATTATCCTGTCTGTCATTTTTCATCTTCCTGTTCTGATGGTGAGAATGAATAGAATTTTCCAGTCTAAGCGTGTATCATTTCTTTCAGCCCAATCGGTTCAACTAATGGCAACACTAAAAATTCTTTTTCTATTATTGGCGTGACTTCTCTGCCTTTCTTATCTAATTTGACTATTCCAAGACCTTCAAGAATCTTTAAATCCCTTTCTACGGCGCTTAATTCCCTGCCTAAAGATTTGGATAAATCAGACATTGTTTTTGGCTTCTCTTCTTTAATTGTTTTAATCAATTCTATTCTTCTTTTCGTGAACAGTTGTGTCAGCTCTTCATTAGACAGAGACAATAGTAAAATATCATCTGGCGTTTTCTCTGGGTGCCTGATGCTTTCCTTTATGAAAGCCATCACATTCTCCCATCTTTCATCCGTCATTTTGTACTCCATAATTTTCACCTCTTATTCATTTTATCTGTATAATATTTCCTGTATCTTTCAAAACTATCCCTTATCTGTCTCATGTAAAATTCAAACGCATAGTCCAGTGATGTGTGCTGAATCAAGGGTACAGGCTCCGGGGATATCCAGAATCTCTGTTCATGCAGATACCCATGCGCTGTGTCAACTCTATATATCTGATACCACAAATCATCTATGAGGCATCTTAGGTTCAGGACAAACCCCCTGATACGCCCTTTCCCAATCTCGATTTTAACATCAAGTATATTACCGCTGCTCAATGGAATTGAATATTTTTTTGCTCTTTTCATTTTATCATACTTAACATATTAGGTTAAGTATTTAAATACTTAACTGTTTAAGTTAAGTGTTCTTTTTAGAAACCAAAATCCTCCCCTTCTTAGCCTCTAGAGCGGGCCTCAATAGCTCCCGCTTATTCTGCCCGTTCCCAATTCAAAGGTAGCCATGATGAGATAAGGGACGTCCGGGGGAGGGAGTTTAAGGATTATTTTATGCGATGTATCAAAAATATCCATAATAAGAACCACACAAAACTAGATATCATTATAGTAAATGATATTGCCATATCTATAAATCCACCAAAATAACTAAATGCAAGAAGAGAACCACCATAAAGTGGCATTATTGTTGTAGCTATTTTGGCACCAATTTCACGAATGCATAATGCTTCTTCTTTTTCTGTTCTTGGATGTTTTTCTAAATGACCAGCCACAATAAAAAATAATGTAATATGAATCATTATAGCTAACAAATTTTGTATCAAATTAGCTTCATTTAAAACAAAAAATCCTGTACTTATTGATAACATTAATAAAAAGCTCGCGAAAAGTAACGTAAAAACAAAAGAATCCCCCTTTCTTCTATATTGGTCCTTTAAACGAGGTGTTGGGGATACTATAGTTTTAATACATAGAGCTAATATTGTTGCAGCAATACCATATAAAGCGACATAAATTATAGCTATATCCATTTTATCCTCTCTTCCTCTCCTTGTCCCAATAAGGACTCTTACACCTAGGACAAACCCTAGGAGTTTCCTTCTTGTTGCGGGGCACCCACTTATGCCCGCAGCGCTCGCATTTGAAGCCAGAAAGCGTAATTTTATTCTTCTTTAGAATGTTCAATTTCAACACTTTGAAATGGAGTTGAAAATTTAAATTTCGTTTTGCTCCTAACAGGTATCCTCGTAGGCTTTCGCTTCTTTTCTCTTTTATATGACTTTCTTTCTGAAGTTCTTCTTGCCTTTATTAAACTCATAACAATCTCCCTATCATTAAATAAGTTCCAAGCCTTTCTGACCTTTTTCTATCCAAGCCATAGCTATTTGTCTTGCTGACCAATGATTCCATAAATCATCAGCGTTTGGTATATAATTATTCATTAAATCACCTTATTTTGATTTTTATGTGAAAATTTAAATATCTTATTTCCTTTTAATTATGATTTTCCCCTTCTCAGCCTCAATCTTAAAATCATCCTTCTCATCAAAGCCGGCATGATTGAAGAGTTCGTTTGAAATAGGAATG
>JAHIRU010000044.1 GCA_018818465.1 Nanobdellota archaeon | reverse complement strand
TGGACGAGAGTTTAAAGACCCTGAATTTATTGCTTAGTCTTAAATCAACACCAGCTGGCTGTATCTGCAATTCAGGATCGCTTAAAGGCTCTATTTTTATCTTTCCTTCTGCAAGCAGTTTCTTTATTTCATGATCCGGTAGTATCATAGAATTTAATTAAAATCAAACTTTAAATGATTTCATGCCTATTTTTAAACTTAAAAGGTTTAGTATCATTTTCTAAATGATATGATTTATACTACAAATTTAGTTGAACTCCCATCCTATTTACATATAGGAACGTTTGAAGATGATAGAAAACAAAGACGAAAAAAATTAGAAATAGAGAAACATCATGATACGAATGATTCCAGAGTTTTTAGCCATATAATAGGTGATAAAAACTTTCTTGTTGTTGGTGAATTGTACTTGGATTTGCTTTATACAAAATTGATGTCAAGGTTAATCGGTGTTGAACAATTAGGAATAGTTAAGGGTTATAAAATGTTTACTGGTGCAAACCAAAATAGATATTATCATTCTGTTGATACCGGAATAAGAATGGAATGTGCTGCTCGTAAATGTTCTAGTTATGATGAAGATGTTGATATATGTATAGCTGCTGGCTTGCTTCATGATGCATATGTACCACCATTTTCTGATATAGGAAACTTTGGTAGAAAAAACGGAATTGATGAAGAAATAGAAATAACCAGAATAAAAGACGATGAAGAAGTGATGAGTGTTTTGGAAAAACATAAAATAGATCCAGACGCTGTAATAGACACTATTAGAGGTGAACACAAATACTTAGGTCAATTATTGAATTCTAAAAACGGTTTAGATGTTGATGGTATATCATATACTTTAATAGATAGTTTTTTCGCTGTACCGATTTACATGAGATCTGTAGAAGAATTTCGTAGATTTGTATCAAACCCACAACTTCATTACATCCATGAAGAAATAATAATAGATGATAATGGTGAAATAAAATTTACAGATGCTTATAATCTAAGAGATTTTTTGACTCTTAGATCACATATGTGGGCAGGCGTGTATAAGTCATCTCCTCATAGAGCCAGATGTGTGTTTTTTGAAAAAATGATGTCAGAATTTTGGGGAAAAAATGATATCAGTGATGATGAGTTTTTACAGATGAGCGATTTTGATTTTAAAAAACTTTTGGATAAAAAAATTAATTCAAAATACGATAAAGGAATTCTTGAAAACATATTTAGCTGTCTTATGACCGATCGTTTTGAAGAAATTGATAGAATATATGATTCTGAACAACTTCATGAAAGTATTGAAAAAGCTAAAAAAACTTATGGTGATGCTGTTGTTGTTAGAAAACAAAAAGGTTTCAAAGCAGCAACTCAAACACTAGTTAAAATCCCTGAGGGATTAGAATCATCTGTACATGAAGATTGGAAAGGTCTTGAAATGATGATTGAAGATGGGGATGATATAGTTACATTCGATGAATATGTTCCTTTTGAAAGAGTATTTCCTGATGCGTCTAAAGAAATAGAAAAAACGTCCGATGAAAAAACATACACCGGATTATATATAGATAAAGAAAGAATTGAGGTCTAGACACCCCTCGCAGTCTCATAAACCTCTTCATACACCTGCATTGATACAGAGAAGTGGCTATAGTGTCCTACACCAATACCCAATTGATCTGCCATATATTTTTGTAGTGTTGTAAATGCGTAAGCATTTCCTGGCCATGCGCTGAAAAGGTCGTTGGTTTTCATCACTATATTGAAATGCAGCTTATCTTCTGCTATCTGCGGATGACAGATAACCAGGCAAGGTGATGAAGTATCTTTACGATCTGGTGTGAATTTTGCAAGATCTCTCATCGGTATCCATGTATGCATAACAGCTGTTCTTCGGGTTGGATCTTTTCTGAAAATGTCAATAACCTTTTCAACCTGATCAATTCTTTGAACAACACACCTGCCATCACATACCTTGTTTACATAATCTTTCATCTCACTATCATCTGAAACATTAGGCATGCCTGCCCTGACAATGCAATCAGGGTAGTGCCTTAAACGAGAATAATATGTATAGTCGAAGCTGTTCTCTTTCTCCTTATCCATGCCATTCAACATCTTGTTTGAATAGTCGTCTGCTATCTCCTGTGTTATTGGAGCTTTGGAAGAAAATCTTGGCTGTTCTGCTGGGTTGTCAACCATTATGAACATTGGCGAATCTTTTGTCCACGTTTGATACTCCGGTGCTTTTATGAATCTGTTAAATCCCTGAGACATCATAATGCGGACAGCATTCTCCCACGCCTCGCCTAAATTCTTTCCTTTAACAACTAATGGTTGATACGGCACACTTGGTGCATTCGATGCACTAGGTGTATTTTGCATACCGTTTGAAACATTATCCTCCATATTATCACACTCCAATTTCTCGTTTTCATTTCTTATTTCTTTTGAAGACGACTTGAAAGTCGTCAATCATTATTTTAAAACACTCTGCACATTCCTATATCTTCAAGAACTTTCTTGAATTTTTCGTCTTGCTCAACCCTTTCTACATAAACAGGGCT
>JAHIRU010000043.1 GCA_018818465.1 Nanobdellota archaeon | reverse complement strand
TTCTTCTCTGCTTTCATTTTTCTGGTGAGTTTTTTCTTTATTTTTTCTTCCTTTTTGTTTTTTTCAGGATGCTGGATGATTTTTGTTAATCCGCCCATGAAAGGTACAAGTGCATCAGGTATCTTTACAGAACCATCCTTTTGTTGATTGTTTTCAAGTATTGCTACCATTGCTCTGCCTGTTGCAACAGCTGTATTGTTTAATATGTGAGGAATTCCTGTAGGTTTCTTTCCTTGTATACCGTATCGTATTCCAAGTCTTCTTGCCTGATAATCAGTGCAATTGGATAGCGATGTAAGCTCGCGATATTTTTTCTGAGCAGGCAACCATGCCTCAAGATCCACAGACTTTGCTGATTTGCCGCCAATATCACCAGAACATAAATTAACTAATCTATAAGGAATCTTGAGTTTTCTGAAAAACTCTTCCTTATCTTTAAGCATTTGATCAAAAATCTTCCACGAATCTTCAGGCTTACTGAAAACAATAAGCTCAACCTTGTTGAACTGGTGTGTCCTGAATATTCCTTTAGTATCTTTACCATGACTTCCTGCTTCTTTTCTGAAACAAGAACTCCAGGCAGCATATTTTAATGGTAGTTTTTTTTCACTAAGGACATCTCCCATATGCATTGAAATTGTTGGGTGTTCAGCAGTTGCTATCAAGTAAAGGTCTTCATCCTCTATTTTGTACATTGTGTGTTCAAATTCAGTCAAATCAACTACACCCTCAAGAGCTTTCCTTCTCATCATCATAGGTGGATGTAAAAGTTCATAGCCCTTCTTGGTGAAGAAATCGATAGCAAAAATCATGAGTGCGAAATCCATCATTGTAAGCTCGTTCTTCAGAAAGAAAAATCTTGAACCAGATATCTTAGCCGCATGTTCAATACTTCCCAAATTAAGCTTTTCCATTATCTGCTCATGCCCAAGTGGTTTAAAATTGAATTTAGGAACATTGCCCCATTTTCTTAATGTTGTGTTGTCCTCATCATCCTTACCCTTAGGAACGCTGTTGTGCAAAATATTAGGAAGCTTCATCATCTCTGTATCAATCTCACAGCGAAGCTTGTCAACATCTTCCTCCAAGCTTTTTATCTGCTTGGAAATCTTCTTGACTTTCATTATAGCGACTTTTTTCTTTGTTCTTGCAATTTCATCTGTTATTATGTTCTTCTCGTGGCGAAGCTTTTCCATCTTTTTCAGCTTCTCACGCCATTCCTTGTCCTTTTTGATCAGATCTTCCAAATTATATTTCATCCCTCGCTTGCGCAGATTTTTCTTAATAATTTCTGGTTTTTCCCTGAGAAGCCGAATATCTATCATAATTTATATATTATGTCCTGTTCTATATCTATTTATGCGCAAATTTGGTGGTTCCAATGACTATAAGATCTCCTATAATCGCATTAGTAGGCCATGTAGATCATGGCAAGACGTCTTTGATAGACAGAATTAGAGGAACCGCTGTAGCAAAAGGTGAAGCAGGACTGATTACCCAGCATATTTCTTCTAGCTATGTTCCAATTAAAACCATTGAGAATCTATGCGGACCGCTCTTGAAGCAATTCAAGATTGATCTTAAAATACCTGGATTGCTTGTTATAGATACGCCAGGTCACGAAGCGTTTACAACGCTACGCAAGCGTGGAGGTGCAATAGCTGATTTGGCTATTCTTATTGTTGATATTAATGAAGGATTTCAGCCGCAGACTGAAGAGTCATTGAATTACTTGAAGCAATTCAAGACTCCTTTCATTGTCGCTGCAACGAAAGTTGACAGAATCATGGGATGGGCTCCTCATCCTGAAGCTTTCTTTTTAACATCATTCAGCCAGCAACCTAAAAGAACGCAAGACGAAGTTGAAGAGAAGCTATATAGAATAGTTGGCCAATTAGGTCAAGCAGGAATTAATGCTGAAAGATATGACAGAGTTGATGATTACACAAAAAGAATTACTATTGTTCCTATATCTTCTACAACAGGTGAGGGATTTCCAGAACTTCTAATGTTACTGACAGGAATTTCACAAAAATTCCTGAAAGACAGGCTTGAAGTAGAGAAAGGTACAGGCAAAGGAACTGTTCTTGAAGTTAAAGAATTCAGGGGTCTTGGTGCTACAATAGATGTTGTTGTTTATGATGGTGAAATAAAAAAAGGCGATACTCTTGTTATAGGCGGTGAAAAGACTGTTATTACAAAAGTTAAGGCTATGATGAAACCGAAGCCTTTGCATGACATAAGAGTTGAAAAACAGTTTGAAAACGTTGATCTTGTCACTGCTGCAGACGGCGTGAAAATATCTGCACCTGGCTTGGATAAAGTTATTGCAGGCTCTCCGCTTCGTGCTGTTAGAAATGACAAGGAAATTGAAAAGGCAAAGCAAGAAGTAGAAAAGGAAATGGATGAAGTGGTAATAGAAACCGATCAAGATGGTGCTTTACTAAAAGCTGATACTCTTGGTTCATTGGAAGCATTAGTTAAGTCGTTTAAAGGAATGGTTAATGTTCGCAAGGCTAATGTAGGAACTGTAACTAAGAGCGATGTAATGGAAATGAAGGCTCATGATGATCCTATAATATTTGCATTCGGTGTAAAGGTTTCGCCTGATATAAAGAAACTTGCGCAGGATAACAATGTAGCTCTGTTCGATTCTAATGTTATATACAAG
>JAHIRU010000042.1 GCA_018818465.1 Nanobdellota archaeon | reverse complement strand
TTTTTATCAGACAGCATAAAGCGACACCTTTGAAATTTATACAAAATGCTTCGCGCTAAGATATATAAGAGTTCTCAACCTTAGTTTAAATATGAGTAAATTCGCGTGGGTTATACTGATAGTAGTAATTGCTGGTATATTGATTGCAACTGGTTATTTGAATTCTACTGGTTATTTCGCATTTGATTCCGGAGTTAACTGTAAAGGGGCTATAGAAACTTACACTGATTTTGAAGATACACAGATAAGAGAATGCGAAACAGTAAAATACAGTGAATATGGATGTGAAGAAATACCTATTGATTATGCATCCAACATAGACGATTTGGATTGTTCAAAAATATGCATAGAAGAGAAGCCCGCATGCAGAATACACGATTCTGATGGATTTTGCATTAAACAGGAGCTTGTTTGCAATGAATATGAATTGACATGCAGATTCGGAATAACAAACCTGGCAGATGATAAGGCAACTTGGAAATTCCATTGGTATAGACAGTGTTTAGACAATCAGCCAAACTGCAAAGATGATCCAAAGGATCTGGGACTCTATGTTTTCCCATTAGAACCAGGACAAATAAAGAGTTCCAGAATTACAAGAACCTTTCAGCCTGGAGCAGAAGAAACAGTTTGGGTAGAATTCACAAGCATTCCAACATTAACATTCTGTGGTGATCTGGACAAAACAAGAGAAGAATGCAAATTCGTAACAGAACAACAACCGGTTGAAAAAACTAGAACAGTTGAGATTTGTGATTAAGTGAGAAGGTCTAACCTTCCTACTTTTTTAGTTTTATTAGGAGTTTTTGGATAATTATGCCGATGGCGGGGATTGAACCCGCGACCTCCAGATTTCACATGTTATCATAGCACTAAGTGCTCAACACTCATAACATCTTATGAGTCTGGCGTTCTGTATGGAACCTTCTTTTCTAAAAAAGGCTTAACCACTGAACCACATCGGCATGTAACTAGTTTTACTTCTAATTTATTTTAAGTTTTGGGATGAAAACCTTTTTTAAAGGGTTTCAATGGACCCGAAGGGACTCGAACCCCCAACCTTCTGGTCCGAAGCTTCGTCTTCAAAAAGTTCTAAGAACTTAATGTATCAGACGCTCTATCCAGTTGAGCTACGGATCCATATATAGTTAATTCTAATTTTATCCTATTATATTAAAGAATTATCTTCAATTAAGGATAAATCCTCGTAGTTGTCCTTGGGAACGGGATTGTATCTCTAATGTGATCGATACCACATATCCACATAACAAGGCGTTCGATGCCCATGCCGAAACCTGAATGTGGAATGGATCCATATCTACGGGAGTCTAAATACCATTCATAATTCTTGATCTTTTCGCCTTGCTTTTTAAGGCGCTTAATGAGTTCATTTACATCTGTTTCTCTTTCGCTTCCGCCTATTATTTCACCATAACCCTCAGGTGCGAGCAGGTCTGCGCATAAGTATGTTTTTTTGTCTTTTGGATTTTCCTTCATGTAAAATGCTTTGGCTTCCTTGGGATAGTTTGTAACAAAAAATGGTTTGTCAAAATGAGTCGTCAGTTGTTTCTCTTCTTTAATACCAAAATCGTCTCCCCACTTAAGTTTGAAACCGTCTTTTTTCAGAATTTCCAGCGCTTCATTGTATGTGACTCGTTTGAATGGTGGTTTGACTGTTTCAAGTTTCTTTAGATCGCGCCCGAGCTCGAGAAGCTCTTTTTTTCGCTTCTTTAGAACTGTTTTGATTATGTGGGTGATTAATTCTTCCTGCAACTTCATGCTCTCATCATGATTTGTCCAAGCCATTTCTGCTTCTGCGTGCCAGTATTCAGCTAGATGCCTGCGCGTTCTGCTCTTTTCTGCACGGAAGCTGGGAGCAATGCAGTATATGTTCTCAAGAGATGGAAGCACTGCTTCTGCATAGAGCTGCCAGCTTTGTGTTAGGTAGGCCTTTTCACCGAAATAATTCAGTTCAAAAAGCGTTCCAGCGCCTTCGCAGGAAGTTGCTGTGATTGAAGGTGATTGTATCTCAAAGAATCCTTTCGAACGATAAAAGTCATGAATTGCACCAAACACATCTGAACGGATCTTGAATATGTTTGTCAGGCGCCTGCTGCGCAACCATAGGTGTCTTACATCAAGAAGGTGCTCTGTGCTTTGGTATTCTGTTATAGGAAAGTTATCTGATTCCCCTATTATTTTTATTTCATCGACATCCACTTCATAACCTGTTGGAGCTCTTTCATCCTTTCTGACTTTTCCAGAAAGTTCAACAGATGATTCTATGCTCGCTTTTTGGGCATCTTTGAATCCTTTAGCATCTTCTTTGACAACGCACTGTATTGTGCCAGAAACATCGCGAAGAATAACAAAAGCTATGCCTTTACCAGAACGCTGTCTATAAACCCATCCTCTAAGATTTACCCTTTTTCCAATGTTTTTAGAAACATCCTCAATATGAATGAACATAGTTTATTTTTGTAGACGCATCTTAAAAAAGAGGCGTAAGCTATCAAACTTTATAAATACTCCTATTCATTCATTTGACATGCAGGAAGAAGAAGCTAAAGAGATTGTTTTGAGTGAAGATTTTAAAAACTTTCTCATAGAAGCAAAGGAAAATGTTTATCTTAATGGCAGCCGTGAGCTTAGGGAATATGGCGGCAATCAAATGGTATATGATGGTCATAAAGACTTTTTGCTTGTAAATGAATATCGCGGTTTTTTGCCGTTCTGCGGATTAGAGACTGTTTATAAGAAAGATAATAATTCTCCAATATGGTGTTTAAGCTATTATGGACAGCCTTCAAACAAAGAAGTTCCTGTTCTAGATCAAGCTGAATCTTTTTTTGTTGGCGCAGGTCTTGTACCAGCCGAATTTAATGAAACAGTAATTTTACAAAAAAAATATGAAAAAACAAAAGAAATAGATTACGGAGAAGTTCTTGGTTTCTTAGATTACGTCCTAAGAAATCCTGATCCTAATTTGCCTTTAAGAGGTGTCTTAATGAATAGTTTGACTGAAAAAGAAAACGTTGAAAAAATTAAGAGAGATTCTCTTATTTATCATAACATAATAGATGCTGGCAGCAGTCTTTCTGATTTTGCAGGAATTGAAATAATAGGTTATGTTTTAAATGAAAAAGAAATTACTCCAAATGATTCTCCAGTCGGTATCATTAATATGGCTGTTGTTAATGTTTTCAATTGCAGGTATCAGGGCGGTATTATAGCTCAAAAAGAGATGAATGATTTATTTAGATAAACCTAATTCTAAACATGGTGCCTTGAAATGAAATTAAAAAAACCACCAAGCATGAGAAACAAGAAGAGATACGTTATCTTTAGAGTTCATGCTGATGAAGGAACAGTACCTTTTGATAATGTTAAGGATGCTGTTATGAACTCTATTCTCAACTGGGTAGGCGAACGAGGAGCTGCGCAAGCGCATGTGTGGATCATAAAGAATCTTTGGGATGCTAAGAAACAAACAGGCTACATACAGTGCTCGCATAAGACTGTGGATGAAGTCAAAACAGCACTATCCTTGATATATCAA
>JAHIRU010000041.1 GCA_018818465.1 Nanobdellota archaeon | reverse complement strand
TAAAAAGGGCTAGATCCTCGATGAGGAGCACAAACAAATACATAGATGTTTACTTACCTGAAAAGGTAAAGACATCAAAAAGCGGTGTCCATAGAGTTTCTTTGAAAAAGAAATCCAGAAGTGCTGCAAAAAAAACAACAGTTATAAGAAAAGTTGCACGAAGGCCAGCACGAACAACAAAAGCTCGAACTACAAAAAGAAGGTCAACAAAAGCTAGAAGCGTAAAAAGAAAGAAATAGTCGATTAATACTCGCTATTTCTTAATTTTTTTATTTTTATTTAGATAAAATTCTACTTCTTTTATTTTCGGCAAAACAGACATTGCGCCATTTTTTGTTGTTGACAGCGCAGCAACAGCGCTTGCAAAACGAATTGATTCTTCATCATTTTTATTTTTCAGAAGGCTGTAAACAAATCCCGCTGCAAACGCATCACCTGCACCAGTTGTATCAGCAACATCAACAGAAAAAATGGGGTGCTGAATAATTTTCCTGTTGGTTCGCGAAAAAAGTATGCAGCCATTTTTTCCACGAGTTACAGCAATTTTTTTAATGTTATATTTTTTGCTAACATTTTTCATTGTTTCGTTTCCAAACATGTATTCAAATTCATTCTCTGATGCTATTAAAACATCCACATATTTTAGAGCTTCGTAAAGATGTTCGTCTAAGCTCTTGCTCCACAAATCATTTCGTATGTTTGGACTGAATGAAACCAAAATACCGTAAGTTTTTGCGATTTCAAGGCAGTGAAACAATGCCTCTCTCACTGGATTTTCAGTCAGGGACAACGAACCGAAATGAAAACCCTCTACGTCTATGAAAATGTTTTCGCTTATTTCTTCTTTTTTTATGTCAACATCTGCACTGCGATGGAAAACAAATTCTGGTACAGCATTTTTTAGTTCAATAAAAACTAATGTTGTTTTTTTGTCGCTTCTTTTAATGTGATTAACATTAATGTTTTCTTTTTTTATTGTTTCAATCAACATGTCTCCAAAAGAATCTTTTCCTACAGACGCAATTAGTTTTGGTTTTATTCCCAAACGAGCAAGAGCAACAGAAAAGTTTGCTGGTGCTCCGCCTGGATAGGGATGAAATTTTCCATCTTTTTTTATCATATCAACTAGCAGTTCGCCAAAACTAATGTACATACAGTTTCTCCTCTGAATATTTTTTTACTTCATCAACAACAGAATGCCAATCAATATCTTCTGGCAGGTTTATTATGCCATCTATGCCGTCGCCTATTCCAACAGTGATTCCGTCATTTTCAAGAATATAATCAAACATGTCCCTGTCGCCATCACTGTCACCAACGCCAATCTTAATTACATTATTGCCTACACCAGAAGAAAGCTCTATTATTCTTTTACGTTTGCTCTCTCTGCCGCATGATTTTTTTATACCAGTGTATTCGCCATTCTCATTAACATACAAACTTGTGCCGGCGACGTCGAAATTGTTATTTGAAAAATTCTGCATATAAAAATTCATCAGCCAATCTTTGACACCAGCAGAAAAAATAATCTTTCTGCCGGTTTTCTCATTCTTAAGGAATTCAGGAAATCCTTTTCTTAGAGAGTTTTTAGCATTTGTTCCGCTCTTTCTAACATCATCCTGTTTAACGCCATGATAAGCCAAAAGCAAAGCCAATTCAAGCCCTTTTTCATAAGGCTCTTTGCCTCTGAGAATCTCATTCCTATAATCAAGATCATTTCTTATTTTCATTACTTCATCAACAAAAGCCTCAGAAGAGCTGATTCCGGGAAGATATTTGTACAGATAATCCCTGCCTATATCGCCTAGAGAAGCTGTGAGATCATGATCTATGCACCATAAATATGACATAATCATACTTTATATGATATTATATAAATACTTTATGCTTGTAAAGTATATTCACAATATTGATTACTTCCATTCTAGCAATAATGCAACAAATAACAAGGCAAAACCGAACACTATGGAGAAGAAGAAATTGAACATTATCACTTCCTGTATTATTAGCATTGATGCGTTGTAGACCACAAGCGATACAGCAAAACCAAATATAACTACTGATGATATTTTCTTAGCGCTTCTGTGCTTCAGGCTTATGTTTCTGCCTATCCATGCAGCTGCAAGAGCAGCGAAATAGAAGTAAACAGATGCTGATACATAAGCTGCTATAGATTCGACTATTCCTATGTCATACCACTCAAGGAAAACAGTGTAGCCTCTAAAGCTTGCTAAGATTCCCAGCGCTATGGCTACAACATAGCTAAAGAAAGCAAAACGTCTTCTCGTGAACGAAGAGCCCAATTCATTGAATACGCTGGTGAAGTACTTCTCAAGCTTGAATCCTTTTACAAACAAGTATGCTCCAACAACACCAACTATCAGTCTCCACCCGTCTATGCCAAACAATGCGTACAGTATCAATGCCATGGATGGAAGACCGAACAAAATTCTTGAGAGTTTCGGATTCTCAAGAGAATCATCAATAAAATCCTTTACTTTGTAATAGGTTGATTCTAGCTTTTCTGATTGTTTTACAACTACACGGTTGACTGAGAGTATAGGAACCTTGGATTGTATTATAGGAAGAACATGCTCATCTTCTGCGCCGTCTGTTACAAGAACAACATAATCAGCCTTGAAGTTGCTTAACACTTCATCCAACTGTTTTGTTACTTCTTTATCAGAATCCATTCCAACTCTTTTATGCCCTGTTAGAATAGCAACCTCTACAGGATGTTCCTTTTTGAGCTCTTCAAAAACACGCGCTGTTTGGAATATAGCGTTGGTATCAGAATCCTCAGGGTCTGCAAGGCCTAAACCTACAGCTGCTTTAATGACATTTTCCTTTCCAATGATCGGACCACTTATGTTAGCCTTCTCACCAATATCATTGTCCCTATCTACACATAGAACCAGTATCCTGTCTTTATTCTGCATAAAGGTTGACCTTAACACATATTATGCGCGCTTATTTATATTAAGTATATAATTGTTACGAAAAAACAATAAAAACCTTTGCTTTTTGACTGATTTTATTCGGTTGATTGTCGATGTTTTGGGAAGTTTTATAAGGTGAAAGGAAAAATAATACTCAAAAGAGGTTTCGTATGGATAAATATATCATTAAAGAGGACAGTGGATTGAGGATACAAACTGAAGTAGCACCTGGTTACACCGATATCGATGTCTTTGCAGTAATAAAAGCTATGACAAAATACGAACGTCCTGTTACATTTGAAATAGGTACTGGAGGCAGTATAAGCTGCCAGCCAATTATTCATAAAGATATGATATATTTTGGTGCATGCGATCATAATTTTTACTGTTTAGATATGAATGGTAATGAAATTTGGCGTTTTGGTACAAATGGTCCTATAGTTTTTGATTGCTCAATTCATGATGATATCATTTATTTTGGTTGTTTTGATCATAACGTTTATGCGCTTTCGCTTGAAGGTAAATTGTTATGGAGATTTGGTACAGAAGATATGGTGGGTTCTAAACCAAAAGTTATAAACAATATTCTTTATTTTGGTTCAAAGGATGGAAAAATGTATGCAATAAATCCTAAGACTGGTAAGCTGATTTGGAAATTTAAAACGAATGGTGCTATTTGTGCTGGTATAAATGCCTATGAAGACAGGCTATATTTTGGTTCTTGGGATAATAATCTATATTGTCTTAATGCAAAAACAGGAAAGCTTGTATGGAAATATGCTGCAAACAACACAGTAGCAACTGCTCTTGAATATAATGGAAACATATTTTTTGGCTCGTTTGATCATTGCTTTCGTTCAGTTACATCTGAAGGAAAACTCCGTTGGAAATTTAAGGCCGGCGGACCCATAACAGCAGGAGCAGGTTATGCAGTTGCTGACAACATTATATATTTTTGCTCCCGCGACACTCATATGTACGCTGTTGATACAGATACAGGAAAAATTGTATGGAAATTTCCTACAGGAGAAATGATAGTTTCTCCGCCAGTTTATCATAACAATGTAGTTTATTTCAGCTCGGGTGACAGCAACCTTTATGCAGTTGAAGCGAAAACAGGGAAGCTTATTTGGAAAAAACCTTTCACTTTGCCAGTAGCTTCTATTGGAATTTATGAAGACATTATATATGCAGGTTGTTGGGACTGTAATTTATATGCTCTCTCACTCGAAAGGAAAACATTATGGAAATTCTCAACAAGTTTGAGCTATCCTGCGCCAATAGACCTTGAACAGGATCAGATTCAATCCAATATCGAAATTAACTGGGAAACTCCTAAGATTGAAAAGGAGAAAGAACTCTACAAAACCGAAGTTAATGCCGGCGATTATAGTGATCTTACTTCTGTTTATGGTGATATCAGTAGATTGAGTTACATGAGCAACAAAAACACAGGTTATGTAAAGAAAAGAGATTTTTGAAACCAACGAATTTAAAGTTTAGATTCATATTTAAGACATGTCATCAGATGAATCCCTTGAAAAGCTTATAGAAACAATTTCTAAGCATTCCAACACGCCTATAGAGACTGTTAGGAAGATGATTGAAGACAAGCAAGACGAGTTGTCTGGACTGGTTTCTGAGGAAGGTGCTGCTTACATAGTTGCGCGCGAACTTGGTATTAGCTTGCTAAAGGAGACAAAAAGACAGCTTAAGATAAAGAACCTTGTAACTGGCCTCAGATCTGTTGATATTGTTGGCAGAATTGTTAATATATCTGAAACCCGCGATTTTGAGAGGAACGGAAAGCCAGGACAGGTTGCAAACCTTGTTGTGGGCGACGAGACAGGTGTTGCTAGATTATCTATGTGGAACGAAGAGATTGACAAAATAAAGGAATTCGGCTTGGTAGAAGGTGAAACAGTCAAGTTGAGCGGCGGTTATGTTAAAATGGATAACCGTGGAAACATTGAGCTGCGCATAGGACGTGGCAAGCTAGAGAAAATTGATGAGAAGATAGATGTTATTGATTTGCCTTCTAAAGAGAACATGAAAGAACAGTTTGAAACAATCCGCAGAAGGCCTATAGACGAACTAAAAGATGGTGATTACGGAGAAATAAAAGCTTGCATGGTTCAGATGTTTAGAAGAAATCCTTTTTTCGAGGTCTGTCCGCAATGCGGCAGCAGAGCAAAACTCTTGAATGAGAAATGGGCATGCGACGAGCATGGTGATGTTCAACCCGGTCATAGAATGGTTGTTTCAGGTGTTGCTGATGATGGCAATGGAAACATTCGTGTTGTGTTTTTCAGTGAAGTTGCTGAAAAGTTGTTTGGAAAGACAACAGATGAATTAAAAAAAATAGGAGAAAGAGAAATGGATGCTCTGAAAATTTATGATCATATCAACATACTAGGTGATGAATTTATACTAACAGGCAGAGTGAAACAAAACAGTTATACAGAGAAACTGGAAATGGTTGTAAATGAAATAGCAAAGGTTGATGTGAAGAAGGAAATAAACAACCTCTTGAGTGAACTAGAGGTTAAGGAATAATGTTTATGGGGTGATGGAATGGCTGATAAGATTGATAAACTTCCTGGTGTTGGGGAAAAGACCTTGGAGAAATTCAAGGAAGCTGGTTATGATAACATGATGGCTATAGCTGCCAGTTCTCCTGGAACGCTTTCTACAGACACAGGTGTTGGAGAAGAGACAGCTGCAAAAATAATTGCTGCTGCAAGAGAAAGTTTGCAGATGGGTTTTGAGACTGCAACAAATGTTTTGAAGAAAAGAGAAGCTGTTGGCAGAGTAACAACAGGCTCTAAAACGTTAGACAAGCTTCTTGGTGGAGGCGTTGAAACGCAAGCCATTTTAGAAGCTCACGGAGCATTCGGTTCTGCAAAAACTCAATTAGCATTGCAGCTTGCTGTGAATGTGCAGCTACCTCTTGAAAAGGGCGGTCTTGGTGGAAAGGCATTGTATATAGATACTGAAGGCAGTTTCAGGCCTGAAAGAATTATAGAAATGGCGAAAGGTGTTGGTTTGGATCCAAAAAAAGTTATGGAGAATATTATGATTGCCAGAGCATACAACAGCGATCATCAGGTGGTTCTTACTGACAAAGCAGAAGAAGTCATAAAGAAAGAAGGCATCAGAATAGTTATAGTTGATTCTTTAATGGCTGCATTTAGGAGTGACTACACAGGCAGAGGTACGCTCGCAAATCGTCAGCAGAAACTCAACAGGCACCTGCATGCACTTCAAAAGCTAGCAGACGTGTACAACCTGGCTGTCTACGTGACCAACCAGGTTATGTCAAGGCCTGACGTCATGTTCGGCGATCCTACAGCACCAATTGGCGGTCATATATTAGGTCACCAGGCAACTTTCCGTTTGTACCTGCGAAAAAGCAAGGGTGAGAAGAGAATCGCAAAGTTAATCGATTCGCCAAACTTGCCAGAAGGTGAAACAATTTTCATAGTAACTGGTGAAGGTATCAAGGATGCTTAAAAATTAAAGTTAGGGTGATTAAATCACCCTTGTAATTCACTGTCTATTATCTTTTTGAATTCAGAGAACGGTCGTGCGCCAACAAGTTTCTGACCGTTTATGAAGAATGTTGGTGTTCCGCTAACTCCTGCTACTTTTCCTTCTTGAAGATCATTGTTGACAAGCTGTGCATACTTTCCTGAATCTAGAGCTGCATTGAATTGTTCTGTATTTAGTCCCAATTCAGCTGCCCATTTTTTGTAATTAGCTACACTCATTGAGTTCTGGTTTTCAAAGATCTTGTCATGCATTTCCCAGAATTTACCTTGCTCTCTTGCGGCTTCTGATGCCTCAGCAGCTTTTTGTGCTTGGTCATGAAAATTTAGTGGGAAGTGCTTGTATACCATTTCCACTTTATCTCCATAAGTTTGCTTTATTTGATTTATTGTAGGTACCACTCGTGCACAATATGGGCATTGGAAATCAGAATACTCTATTATTGTTACAGCTGCTAAACCTGACGGCTGATTGCTTAATGCTACACCTTTCTGTGCATATCCTGTAAAATCTAATGGCCCAGACATTGTTACGAAAACAGCTGAAATTATAATAATCGCAAAAACTATTGCAAATCCGTGCATTTTATTTATTTTCATATTTTTACCTCCTATATTTTAAGTTTTTTAGTTTTCAGATGAAGCGAATTGATTACTACACTAACTGAGCTTAATGCCATTGCTCCACCAGCTATAACAGGGCTCAACAGCCATCCTGTAAATGGATACAGAATTCCAGCTGCTATTGGTATGCCCACAACATTGTAAAAAAGCGCCCAGAACATGTTTTGTTTTATTTTTGCCATTGTCATTTTGCTGAGTTTAATCGCTTTAGGTATGTCTAAAAGATCATTTTTCATTAGAACAATATTTCCTGTCTCCATTGCAACATCTGTTCCGCTCCCCATTGCTATCCCAACATCAGCTTGTGCTATTGCAGGAGAGTCATTAATACCGTCTCCAATCATTGCCACCGCATCACCATTTTTTTGCAGTTTCTTTACGTATTCTGCTTTGTCCTTTGGCATTACTTCGGCAAAGGATTCATCTATGCCGACTTCTTTTGCTATAGCATTGGCAGCTCTTTTGTTGTCTCCTGTAATCATGTATGTTTTGATTCCAAGATCATGAAGCATTTTTACTGCATCTTTTGATGTCTCTTTTATGGTATCAGCAACTGCAACTATTCCAATTGCTTGATGTTTTTCTGAAAGTATCATCACTGTTTTTCCCTGATCTTCCAAAGATTCTACCTTTTCAACAATATCAGAAGTTTTTATTCCTTTTTCTTTCATGAGTTTGATGTTACCCAAAAGGTATTGTTTACCTGAAATCTCTCCTGTAACGCCTAAACCAGAAAGTGCTTTGAATTCTTTTACGTCTTTCAGTTTGATGTTTTTTTCTGTAGCCCTCTTGACAATAGCATCAGCGAGTGGATGTTCAGATCTTTTCTCAATGCTTGCTGCTATCTCCAACACTTCATCGTCTGGCACTTTGATTGAAACAATATCTGTCAGTTCTGGTTTTCCATGAGTTAAAGTTCCTGTCTTATCGAAAATTACATGCTTTATCTTATGTGAAGTTTCAAGAGCTTCACCGCCTTTGATTAGTATTCCATTCTCTGCTCCTTTTCCTGTTCCCACCATTATAGCAGTAGGTGTTGCAAGACCTAATGCGCAGGGACAGGCTATAACAAGAACTGCTACAGCAGCTACAAGGCTGAATGAAAATCCTGCACTAAACAAAAATAACCATGAAATAAATGTTATTAGAGCTATTAACAAAACAGCTGGTACAAAATATGAAGATATTTTATCAGCAAATCTCTGTATAGGAGCTTTTGATCCTTGTGCATCTTCTATTAATTTTATTATTCTGGAAATGGTTGTTTCTTCACCTACTTTAGTTGCTTTAAACGTGAAGCTACCATGACTGTTTATTGTAGCACTTATTACAGTATCCCCTTTATTTTTTTCCACTGGTATACTTTCACCTGTAACCATACTTTCGTCAACACTAGAATTGCCTTCAATTATAACACCATCAACAGGAATCTTTTCTCCTGGCTTGACTAGAATCTTGTCTCCTGTTTTCACGTCATCTACATTTATTGTCATTTCTTTGCCATCTCTTACAACAGTGGCTGTTTTTGGTGACAGTTTTATGAGCTTCTTTATTGCTTCGTTGGTTCTTCCCATAGCTTTAGCTTCCAAATACTTGCCCACCATTACAAGTGTTATAAGCATGGAAGATGCTTCAAAATAATGATGACCGCCTGTTCCAAAAAATACAAGAAAAACACTATAGAAATACGCAGCGCTTGTACCCATTGCTATCAGAGTATCCATGTTAGATGATTTGTTTTTAAGTGCTGACCAAGCAGCTTTATAGAATCTAAAACCGACAACGAATTGTACTATCGTTGCCATAACCATTATTATGTAATTTTGATAAGGTAGTGCACCAGGAAAAACCATGCTGAATATCATTATAGGAATAGCCAACACGGCGCTGAGCACCAGAAGATTTCTTAATCTGTTTATTTCCTTTTGTTTTTCTATTCTTTCATCTGCTCTATCTGAAGCTGGTAGATGTGATTTGTAACCCCTGCTTTCTATTATTTTTATTATCTCATCTGTATTGGTTTTGTTTTCGTCATATTCCACTGTAGCTCTTTCTGTTGCAAGGTTTACATTAGAATTTAGAACACCGCCATGCTTTTTCAGGGTTTTATCTATCAATGTTACACAGCTCTGGCAATGCATGCCCTTAATTTTCAATTCTATTTTCTTCATATCATTACCTCTTTTTCAACAATTGACATGATTTCTGATCTATTTGCTTTTCTTAATATGTTTTCGAAATAGACAACACATCTTCTGCAGCAAAATGAGAAACCCTTCACATTAACACTGTGTTTTGTTCTCATACCACAAAGTTTGCATTTGTTTCCTGAACTTCCTTTAAGTCCACATATTATACACTTCATATTTTCTCACCGTTATTAAAATTATCTTCTACCACAACCACAACCGCCACCAGATTTTGCACCGCATGTAGAGCTTCCACAGCTTCCGCCACAAGACCCGCTTTGCAATTCTACATTATCTAGTTCTTTTTGAATTGTTTCTGCATCAGTTATATCAATATTATCTTTAACAACAAAAACTCCTGGTATCATGCCCATCCAGCAACTAAATGGTATATTGCCCTCTTTTTCAGGAGTGAATTCTATTATTTGTTCGCCTGGTTTGATATCAAATTTCAAACCCAATTGCGGAACTTCTATAGCGTTATTGCAACCGTTTATCTCCTTTCCATTTATAACCCATTTAACTGGAACTCCTTTTTTGAGTATAAATTTATCTGGACTCCATCCATACCTATTTACTTCCATTTCTATTACCTGGTAACCGTTTTCGAGTATTATACCATTTCCTGTTGCTGAATTATCACCAGACAATTCTGAGGCTGCTAAAAATGTGTTAAAATCATATCCTGTACCTGTAAGAGACAATCCTCTGTTAATCATTATAATTCCTAATACGAGCACTATTAAACCTGAAACTTTCAGAATTTTATGAGTCATGCTTTTAGATATATATGAAGCAAACATACCGAAGCCGAATAAAATCGGCAATGTTCCTAAACCGAATGCAAAAAGAGCTGTTGCTCCTTCTATAACACTGCCTGTTCCTGCTGCATATATATACAATGCTTGAAGAGGTCCGCAAGCTATCATCAGTCCATTCAATAATCCTATTTTCATTGGACCGCTTTTGCTAAAGTTTAGTTTTGAAAATCCTTTAGGAGTTGGAATTGTTAACCTTCTCAGAGGTGGGAAAATATTGATCATTCTTAAACCATACAATACTAAAAAAGCACCTGCAAAAACTGCTGCAAGTCCTCTTATCATAGGAGTGAAAATAAAAATTGAACCTATGAGTCCAAACAACGCACCTATCGCAGTGTAGCTTAACATTTTACCTGCACCGTATTGCAAATGAGAACCTATATGCAACGATTTACGTAATGGTTTGGTTTTAGATGTTCCTTTTGAAGAGTAAGAAAGTACGAATCCTCCACACATTCCTATGCAGTGAAACCCTGTAAGAAGACCTACTACAAACAAAAGTATTAGAGAAGTTGTTCCTCCAAGCTCAGGCATAATGCTAGCTCCTAGAGAATCTCCAACTAATTGATACGCACCGAATATTATTACAACAAGTCCTAACATCAAAGCAGCAGGCTTTATGTACTTTGAGAAAATTGTTTCATTTTTTACATTTACAGATTCTTTACTTCTAATTTTACAACAATAACCCTTTTCATCTATTCTTCTAGAAATTTCCTTTTTGTTTGTTTTGCTTGGATCATACCTAACCCAACCTTTCTGGCTAGCATAATCTATATCATAACTTAATACACCAGGAGTGCTTCCAAGCTGTTTCTTAATAATAGTTTCACAACTCTGACAATGCATTCCATCTGCAACAAATTCAATTGTTTCACTATTTTCTGTCATCTACCTCAAATCCTTCATTTTTTATTGCCTCTATAATTTCCTTTATGTCTATTTTATCATCAAATGTAATGCTGGTAACAGTAATATCTCCTTCTTTGGTGAAACTATCAACCTTTACACCCATATCTAAAAGAGCCTCTTCTATGAGCATTTCACATGATTTGCAAGTCATTCCTTTAACAAGTATTTCTGCACTTTTCATACAATCACCTAAAACATTGATTTGCCTTTCTCAAGATCGCTTTCTTTTATTATTACATTAACACCATCTTCAGTGTGTTCTAGATATGAAGGCCAACAACCTCCACCACGATTCTTGGTTCCAAGTTCTAAGATGCTAAAGTGTCTACCACAGTTGTTGCATACCACATCACCGCCTTCTTGACGATAACCTTTGTATCCTCCACAAACATCACATGCATCAAAAGCTGTTCTAATCTTTCCATCACTACCTCTAACTACGAAATATTGTATTATTGTGCCGCCACTATTATATTGATAGAACTTAACAATTTCTGATACCTCACTAATTGGTATTTTAACAACATCTTCAGCGCCTGAAGTGCTTATAGTATCACTGTTTGTTTGTGTGTTCGGACTTGTTTCAGTATCTGATATGCATCCACTCACTACTAAAACCATTGGAACAATGGCCAATAAGATAAGTATTTTTTTGTTCATATCGATAGAACTGAATGAAATACCATATATAACTAAGTTTGAAACTAGTTTCATAATCAAAAAATGTTACAAAAATCAATGTTTTTTCAAGAAAACAACATTGCTCATTCCTCTTCGTCTTCTTTCTATTAAACCTTTGTGCTCAAGCGTGTCGAGAATTCGAGTGACTTTGACTTTGTTGAATTCTAGTTTTTCTATCAGGTCTCCCTGGAATACAACACCATCTGATTCTTTAATTGTTTCATAAACTTTTCTTTCGTCTATGTTTAATATGTTTATTACATTTTTGTTCTCTTCATGAATTTTCTTTTCAGTTTTATCAATCTGTCTTGACTTGTATATCAGATAAATTCCGAATATTATGAATATTATTGTTACAGTAAAACCGACATAAGATTGTATTGGGAAATTGCTTGTCATTGGACAGACCTCTGGTTCATGGATGCAATCAGCATGAATAGATTGGTTTAATTGGTCTGTAATCGATATCATAAGAACTAACAGAATCAACGACATTGCTATCACAATGTATCCAATTTCCTTTGTTCCAATGTTTTGTGTTTTCATATAGCAATTTTATATAAATGAGGTTAAAAAGTTATGCTAAAGTGTTAGGTGACCTATATTCATTTATGTATTTTAATGCTTCAGTATCAGTTAAACGAGACAATGCAAACGCTATTTCTTCTTTATTGTTTTGATCAAGATGATAGAATTCTTCTATGAAAGGCATTCTATAAAACAATTCTTCTAAACCTCTTCCAAATTTGTCTTCTTCATGTGCTATTTTTATATTTCTGTAAACATATTTGTACATAAATTCTCTAAGATCTTCGAAATTATTATAAACATTTTTTGAGAGTCCTATTTCATGAGAACCTAATGCATAATTAATCATAGATTCTGTGAAAGTTTCTATTCTTTCTGATAAATTTTTGCCAAAAGTTTTTAATGTTGAAAGTGGAAGATTACCTTCTGTTATTATTCTTGCTCTCACAGCCTCATCTATATCATGGAAGACGTATTCTCCTTTATCAACATAAGCAACAACCATTCCTTCGTTTGTTTCAGGAAGTTCACATTCATCAACTCTTCCCATACCACATGAATGTTTTAATATACCATCTTTAACTTCGTGTGTCAAATTAAATCTATTTCTCTCTAAAACAATAACTGAATTTTCTTGATGTTTAAAGGATCTTCCTAAAATATCACTAAGAACTCTTTCTCCTTTGTGACCA
The DNA here is from genome assembly GCA_018818465.1 of Nanobdellota archaeon. Classification (GTDB taxonomy): domain Archaea; phylum Aenigmatarchaeota; class Aenigmatarchaeia; order QMZP01; family QMZP01; genus JAHIRU01. The sequence continues at coordinate 11,293 of JAHIRU010000041.1, read as the reverse complement.
CCTGGAGGATGTCCTACATCATGACCATAAGCTATAGCAGCTGTAAGATCTTCATTTAAACCTAAATTTCTTGCAACATAAGTTGCTAATCTAGCAACATTTTGTGTATGAATAAGCCTGTTTCTCACATTATGAGATTTTGGTAATGTAAAAACCTGTGTTCTACCATTAAGATCCGCATAGTCATCGCTTGATAATATTCTTGCTATATCAACTTCATAACAGGTTTTAAATTCATCTGGTTCTTCAAAAACACTTCTTCCTTTACTATCACAGGAGAATTTAGCTAAAGATGATAAATTTTTTGATTCATAATCTTCTTTTTCTTCTCTTTTCTTTCTAAAAAAGAATTCGTTCTGATTATCGTTTCCCAAAGAATCACCATTTTACAATTAATAAAAAATAATTTAAAGCCAAAGCAGTTTTTTAATTCGTTCAAACAATTATATAGTATGGATGCACTGCTAATTGACATAGGTATAATAATTGTAATAGCGACCATCTTCGCATACATAGCGCGCGGTTTGAAACAGCCTGCTATTGTTGCATACGTTCTTGCTGGTGTTTTGATAGGACCTGTTGGTCTTGGTCTGATAACAGACGCCAACACTATATATACTATAGCAGAACTCGGTATTGCTTTCCTTCTTTTCGCTATAGGGCTTGAGATAGATATAAAGAAACTAAAGGGCGTAGGAAAAGCTGTTCTAGGAGGTACTATCATACAGGTTACTTCTACATTCTTCCTTGGTTATTTCATAGCATCGCTTTTTGGAATGAACAATATAATGAGCATCTACATTGGTTTGCTGTTGGCATTCAGCAGTACAATGATTGTTGCAAAACTTCTATCTGATAAAAATGAAATAAATACGCTTCATGGAAGAATAATGATAGGCATACTGATTATACAGGATATAATTGTTGTGATGGCATTACCGCTATTAGGAAGCATGACAATGCTAATTTCTTATGAAGTAATAGCCATTATCGCTCTCAAAGGTCTTGGTCTCTTTGCACTGGCTTTGTTGTTAAACAAATTCGTTTTCATGAAGGTTTTGGACAGGGCAGCAAAAACGCATGAAGTTCTATTCTTAACGGCAATTGCTGTCTGTTTTATGTTTATTGGTTTATCCTATTTACTGGGATTCTCAATAGTAATAGGAGCATTCATAGGCGGATTAGCCCTGGCTGAATTTCCTTATAATGTAGAAATAATAGGTGAAACGCACTCGTTGAGGGATTTCTTTTCTGTAATATTCTTCACAAGTCTGGGAATGCAGCTAACTTTAGCTGTATTCAGTACAATGCTTTTACCGTTCCTAATTCTTTTGTTTGCTATAATATTCATTAAACCATTAATCCTTAGCGTAACTTATCTGTTATGGGGTTATGGAGGAAGGCTGTCATCCATAATAGGGCTTGGCCTAGGGCAGGCGAGCGAATTTTCCTTCATATTAGCTTCACAAGGATTGTTGTTAGGGCACCTAACAGCTGATATCTACTCTTTAATAGTGAGCATAGTTGTCGTTTCCATGATAATAACGCCTTACTTCATGAAATTCAGAAACAATATATACAAATCATTAGCGTTTGTGAAGATGCCTTCTCTTCAAAAATATACAATGCCTAAGAAAATTCATAAAATTGAGAGAAAGCCTGCATGGAAGATGAAAGATCATGTTGTTGTTTTCGGCTGCGATATGATGGGCGGAAAGGTGGTTGATTATCTCATAAAGAGAAAAAAGAGGTTTACTGTGGCTGATCATAACCCTGAACGTGTGAATAAATTGAGGGAAAACAATATCAATTGTTTGTATGGAGATGCTGACAGCGATGAGCTTTTGAAAACTATAGGATTGTATAATGCAAAGCTTCTGATTTCCACAATACCTGACAGCAATCTTACATCATTTATGATAATGAAGGCTAGAAGATTTAATCCAAAAATAAACATACTGGCAAGGGCTCACACTAAAGAAGATGCTGACAGGCTCTACAAAGCAGGAGCTGACTATGTAATAATGCCAGATGTAATCAGTGGTGAGAAGATAGTCAGCCTTCTAGGGAAATTTTTATTAAAGAAATAAGGCCTTATAGAATATCCTTCTCTGCGACTATAACGAAGTCGCCGACTGACTTTACTGCAGAGAACGGCACTATCATTCTATTTCTGTCATCTTCTTTTAAGTTCAATGTTGCTGTGTGTGCTGTTGGTTCTACTAGTATTAGGTGCAATATTTCACCTGAGTCTACAACATAATTGAGATCGTTTATTATACCGAATTTTTTGCCTGTCTCTTCAGAAATCAACACTTTACCAATGAGTTGCGTGCTTCTTATTCTTTCGTCCATAAAATAACCTCCAAATGTCTTAAATTGTAACCATTATTGTACTTCTTTATTAGCACTAAGATTTTTAAGGTTTCTTTTTTTAAGCTTCAACCATTAGAGTTTGAAACTTTCCTGAGATCTTATATTTGTAGGTTTTACCTATACGTATACGCTCCACGAACTTATCTCTCATTAACCTTTTTAGAAGATTGTTAATAGAACGTATTGCGTTTTCTCTATTTTTATACTCCTTCACATCCAATTGTGAAATTATCTCAGCCGGCGTCATCTCACCGTCCTGTGAGAGTATATCCAGTATCTTTTTTTGTCTTTCTGGTAATATGTTTATCGTTTCAAGCGATACTCTCTTAATTGGTTCCTCTATTTCATTGAATAGATCTACATCCACTGTAGAGATGTTCTTCTCGACTGCCTTTTCAACAGATTCATTGCATACACGTATAACTTCACGAGGAAAACCACCAGTGTTTTCGTATATCATGTCAACTGCTTCATGCGTGAACGGTTTTATGTCTTCTCCGCCGCTTTTTTCTATTCTTCTTTTTATCAGCTCTCTGGTTTCTGATTTAGTTAGGTTTGTTAGCTCGACTACTGTATTTACTCTTCTTCTGAATGTTTCAAGATTACTACGCAGTATTGTTTCAAATATAGGTAACCCTGCTAGAACAACAAAAAGATTGTCTATCTGATCTGTTATTGTTCTAAGCCATTCTAGGCTATCTAGAGATGCTTCATGACATTCATCAATTAAAAGTACGCATTTTCTATCTCCAAGCTTATTGTTCACATGTGAACTCAGCGTATACAAGTTCACATCCTCACCACGTGAAAGTAATGAAGATAATATTCCTTTTCGTGTGAATCTACTGAAAACCGTTATCCAGTCAATTGGTTCCTTTGGAGGTTTGGCTACGTATATGATGTGATCATTATGTGAATATTCATCCAGTAGGTGTTTCAAAAAGGTAGTTTTACCAGAACCTGTTGGTCCCATAAGCAAAGAAAACTTGTTTCCGTTTCTTATATTCGATGAAATTTTTGTAAATTCTTTTGAGTAACCGACAAAGAGCTCAGGCATAATCCTAAACGCAAACGGATTTGACGACCAATTAAACATTTCCTGTATCTTAGAATGCATTTTTTCACCATTACTATTTAATGAACGTGAAGTTCACAAAATCTTCATGCTTTCATATTAAAAAGAAAATTTATAAACCTTATAGTTGTGAAGTTCATGAAACAGTTTTCCTGTTTATGTGAAGTTCCTGTGAAGGGCTTACTTTATGCTCTTTTTTGAAATGAGGAAAAAGTTTTAAACAATGAAACAATAAATACAATATGAGACTTTTTATTGCAGTAGATCTTGACGATAATATAAAAGAAAAGATAATAGAGGAAACAATTCCCATAAGATCAAAAGGTACTGATATTGCTTTCACTACGTCTGAAAATCTTCATGTAACAATGAAGTTCTTGGGCGAAGTTGCAGAACAGCAGTTAAAAGGGCTTAAAGAAGACATATCTAATACATTAGCAGGCGTGAAACAATTCAAAATCAACATCAAGGGGATGGGTTATTTCGGCAGGCCTGAATTTATGAAGGTAATTTGGTTAGGTGTTGATAAGGATAATGGAAGAGACGAACTTGTTAACATAATAAAATCGCTAAACAATGCTTTAAAACACATACGAACTGAAGACCATGATCCGCATCCACATATAACAATAGGCCGTGTGAAGACATGCAAGAACAAGGAAATCCTTCTTCACGAAGTTAAAAGTAAATCTAATTTGGAAATAGGTGAAATGCTTGTGAAACAAATTGTATTGAAAAAAAGTGAATTGTCTGAAAAGGGCCCTATATATACTGATTTGATGACCATAAATCTAGAAAAGTAAACCCTTAAAAAACTAATTCTCAACTAACAGCATGAAAGAGCAACAACTCATACGGTTCTCGCTTATAGGTGCTATTTTAGGAATCATAGCGCTATATTTTGTTTCACAGTTCGCTGTTTCAGCTACTGTGAACATTGGTGAGATATCTAACAACTTTTTAGGAACATCTGTAACTGTTTCAGGCGAGATTAATAATCTCTACAAACATAAAGACGGTCATCTGTTTTTTAATCTTGCAGATGAGACAGGTGAAATCAAAACAGTTATCTGGGATGATGTGGTGAAACAATTGGAAATAGACCTTAAGAATGGGGATAAGCTAAAAATCACTGGGGAAATCACGACGTATAAAGGCGATTTAGAACTGATTCCGCTTGGAAATCGAGTAGAGATATTGAACTAGAAATAGTTATGCGCTTCTTTAATTACCTCTAGCAGAAGCTTTATTTCGCTCTCTACATCCTTCATGTCAAGGACTTCTATGCCTGTGTGAAGATAGCGTGTAGGTATTGAGAGTGATCCGCCTGGTATTCCTTCACGAATCAAGTTTACTACAGAAGCATCTGTTGCTCCACCGTAAAGAACATTTAGTTGTAGTGGAAGCTTCTTCTTTTTTGCAACATCTATTATCATTTTTTTCACTTGTGGATGTATGACACTTATTGCATCTCTTATCTCAAGACTTGGCCCCTCTCCTATAATGACAGGAGCTTGTCCTTCTTTCATTTCAGGCACATCGCCTGGTATTGTTGTATCAACACCTATGACAACATCAGGATTAATAGCAAAAGTTGAACCTCTTATGCCAGTAAGTCCCATTTCTTCTTGTATTGTACCAACAATATATAATGTTCCTTTGAATTTCCTGATCTGTTTGGCAATTTCCAGCAGTATCAAACAACCAACTCTATTGTCAAATGCAGGACCAGTTACCCGGGAACCAATAAGCTTGTTAAATTCACTATGAAGTGTTATATGATCTCCTATAGAAATGCCCGCATCTTCCACTTCATTTTTGCTCTTTGCTCCGATATCTATGAACAATTCCTTCATCTTTACTATTTGTTTCATTTCCTCTGCATCCTGTACATGAGGTGGTTTTGCTCCTATAACACCTATAAGAGATCCTTTTGAACCATGAATCTTTACTTTTGATGCCAGAAGTGTCCTGTCATCGAATCCACCAAGACCTTCGAATCTTATGAAGCCTTTTCCATCTATGTACTTGACTATAAAACCTATCTTGTCCATATGAGCAGCAATCATTATTTTTGGTGATCCGGACCCTTTCTTTGCTATAACATTGCCGATTTTGTCTATCTTTATGCTGTTCACATAAGGCTTGAGTTTCTTTACCATTAAATCAGCTATGTCTTTCTCATAACCAGTAACAGAAGGCACATTAACAAGTTCTTTCAACAAATCTTTCATAAAATCACCAAACAGGTTTTTAATATATTGCCGCGATTACTAATAAATCTTATGAAGCTCAAAGATTTGCTGTCAGAAAAACTAACTAAAAAAGAAATGGAATTTCTTAGAACAAGTTTTGATATTGTTGGCGATATTGCAATAATAGAAATTCCAGACGAACTCGAAAAGAAAGAAAAGGATATAGCCAAAGCTATTGTTTCAATGCATCCGAATATAAAAACAGTCTGCAAAAAAACTAGTGATCGTTCTGGTGAATTCAGATTAAAAGAAATGAAATTAATTTTAGGTAATAACAGTGAAACAATTCACACTGAACATGGATGTAAATACAAAATTGATGTAAAGAAAGTTTATTTCTCACCACGTGAAAGTACAGAAAGGCAACGCATTAGTTCACAAGTAAAAGATGGTGAAAAAATAATGATAATGTTCTCAGGGGTTTGCCCTTATGCCATAGCCATAGCAAAACAGCATCCTGACATCAACATATACGCTGTTGAAAAGAATCCAGATGGTCATAAATACGCTGAAGAGAATGTGAAGCTAAACAGAGTTAGAGCTGTTGTAACACCTATTCTCGGTGATGTAAAGAAAGAGTGCCCTCCTTATTTTGATGAATGTGATCGTGTAGCAATGCCATTGCCAAAAAGCGCATACGAATTCTTAGATATTGCAATTAAATGCCTGAAAGATAAAGGCGGTATAATTCATTTCTACCATCGAGCACCAGAAGACAATCTTTTCGATGAGGCTGTGAATCTTCTAAAAAACGCCGCAAAGAAAGAAAAAAGAAAGATAAAGATTCTAAATAAACAAAGAGTACTCCCGTATGGACCTAGAATGTACAAAGTGTGTATTGATGCTAAGGTTTGGAAGTGATCAACCTCTAAAATGCATAATTATCCACAGAACGACTGCTAAAACAATGCTAATTATTATTGATGTTACAACTGGAAAATAGAATTTGAAATTACCTCTATCGATAGCAATGTCACCTGGCATTCGTCCGAAAGGTATGATATTCCATAGAACACTGATTAAAATAATTACAATTCCTATGATAATAATCAGGAGCTGTATTTGTTCCATGATATCACAAAATTATAATAGCGGGAGGAGGATTTTCAGTCTCAATGAGACATTTGAACCTCCGACCTTTACCCCCATTTCTGGTTTGGGTCGCCCAGAGCTAAAACATATGAACACTCATATGAGCCTTTCGCGGCCTCTTTTTTTCTAAAAGGCCACAACGAGCACTCCAGACTTAGAGAACTGTTTGTAAATCACATACAGTTTTGCTCCATCCCGCTATGTAAAAGTTATTGAAAACTGAATATATAAATGAATTTTATTAGAAATCCTGCGCAGATTCCACAACATCGCCCATTCCGCCAGGGATCATTTTTTCAAACTCTTCTAAAGGAATAGTTTCTATATGAACCCTGTCTTCTGGTTTGCATTTAATCAGAAGCTTGTTTCTAATTGTTCTTGCAAGATCTAGAGCTTTTTTGAAACCAGGACGGATTGTAACAAAATAATTACTGTTTTTTCTTACAGATATAACTGGTCCTGAGATAACTTTGTAGATGTTTTCTTCTCTGTCTATCTGTATTCCTATAGCAAGTTTTACCTCAATATCTCTGAACCATTCCCTCTCACCATCAATCATGAAAGATCCCTTGGGTAAATATGTACCTGATGGGGGGCTTTTGCTAACCTGTGTACGCGGCACATAGAACACATCTATTGTTCCTAGACCCCTTGCCCAGGCCTTAGAATGAGCAGCAGCGAATTCAGCCGCTTCTTTAACTGTTTCAACCGGTATCTGGTTGCCATCAGCCTTGATAACAGTGAAAGCTGCTCCAACTATGTCTGCGTGAAAAACTAAATCATTATCTTCTGCACGCTTCTTAACTATGTTCTCGTTTTGAGTAGCATTGCGACCTGCAATAACAATGAAACCCTGAGTCGATATAAACCATTTGTATGCTTCATACCATTTCTTTTTTTGCTTTTTTTCCTTCTTTTCTTCTGTTTCTTCTTCAGAACCTATGTCGGTAAAGTATTTGGCTTCCTCTTCTTTCTTTTCTACCTCTTTCAACTGTTCAGCAGTCCTTTCTTTATGCTCTTCCATTCTGTCTGATTTTTTCTTTGCCCATTTAGCGTCTTCGTAGTAGTCTGCTGCATTTTCTTCGACACTTTTTCTGAAGTCCAGCTCTACCTCATGTCCTCCTAATTCAACTACAACAGTACCGTCATGCTCTCTTATTTCAACTATAGCTTCTGCTTCAGGCGTGTTTTCACTCTTCACGCGCTGTTTTATTTCAGCCCAGGTAACACCGTTTTCATGCGCCTGTCTTATGCCGTTTAGAACACCGTCAACTGTTCCATAATAATTATAAATCAAGTCAGCAGTTCCTCTGGATTCTTCCTGTATCTTTTCGAATTTTTCTTCAGCAACTTCCTGCTGTTCAACAATACGCTCAACCTTTTGTTTCTCTTCTTCTATTTTCTTTTCTATCTCTTTTTTTTCTGTTTCTATGATTTCATCTGAATAGAAATCATCCAGAGCTTCAGAGAAGCTTCCAAAACTCTTCAGAAGACCTTCTTCGTCTGTTTTAAGCTCAAATGGCGAAACTGTCAAGCCGTGGGATGTTGCTCCTTTCATTTTGTCCAGATCATTTATCAGCTTGTAAAGTTTGAGCAAATCGTTAAGATTTAATTTGGAGCCCTCACGTTTTTCATCAATATCTGTTCTGTAGCAAATCTCCTTTGCATACACAGGACCCAAACCAAAACTAGTAGCGAGTACTGAAATAATCGGCTTTTCTGTTGCTATTGCAACGTTCTTAAAATCATCAAAACTCATTGAAAATACATTCATTATTCTTGGCGGATATTTGTAAGGCACTTTTGGCCTTATTTCCCTATCCTTCCACCTCTGCATTTCAAGAGGCATTATTATATTCAAAGACGCATCACATAGAATAATATTGCCATGCGAAAACAGTTCAAATATTATAATATTTTCATCTGTATGTATTTCAACAATGCGTTCAAAATCATGTTGTTTCACGTCTTTAATTCTCTTGCCCATCAGATGCTTGCGCAGGAACATGCAGAAACTAGGCGGTTCCACAGGAATGGAACTCTTCTGATGAGTTAGGAACATCTTGCTTTTGTCGCTATACAACAGATACTCGCCTCTCTGAGGAACCCATATGCCAAACAGAAACTGCTTCTTAGATCTATCATACTGAAAAATCTTCCTGAATACTCCGCCTATAATCGTCCGCTGAAACTCTCGCGTAAGGAATCTAAAGTCCAGCGCAGACATCTGTTCTTTTGTAGCCATGTTTAGAATTAGGTAAGAAAGATTATATTACTTCTGTAAATCAGATTTTCAAACGTTTAAATATCAATAAGTCCAAAAATACTGTATGAAAACAGAACTAAACTCAGTTATTTGCGAATTAAGAGATTTTGATAGTTCTGTTTCTAACTTCTATTACTACTATATGTAGGTCTGGATTATTTCCAGGCTATAGAATTGTTTTGTTCTATTCATAGCTATGGATTCTAGATCCAGACCGTCATTGGTTTTTCTTAGTCAAAATTTTCTATCCCTCTATAGTTTAACGGTAGAACAATCGGCTGTAGACCGATAGGTGTTGGTTCAAATCCGACTGGGGGGACTCTCCAAAACAGGAGGTGGGGAAATGAATTTAAAAGAATTAAGAGAAGACGTATACAGGTTTGTTGATAAGAATACGAATGGATTAAGTGAAGATGGGAAAGGTTATCTAGCTGATAAAATCTATAGAGAATTTATGTTTTTCTATAATATGAGAGACGAATGTCCATGGACTCATAAGTTTAAGGGAGACATGATAAACGCATCATGCGATTGGTGGGAAGATTGTATTGAAGATATCCGAGTTAATTACTAATGCATTTTCCCTCTTTTATTTATTTCAACCCAAAAACCCAATATAAAGTATGTCGAATATCAACTTCTTGCATGAATGGACAAAAGATGGATTAAATTTACAGGGAGTTCATTGGGAAAGCAAGAAAAAGGATGTTTGTATTGTTTGTATTCATGGAATGTCAGGAAATATTATTGAGAATTATTTTGCAGAGGTTTTAGGTCAAAATTTATCTAAGAATGAGTTTGGGTTCATATTCGGTCATAACAGGGGATATAACCATATCAATGATATCAAAACTCGTAAAAAATCTGATGATAGCGGGAACAAAACTAAAAGAATTGGCGTGGTTTACGAGAGATTTGAAGAAAGTGTTTATGATATTGATTTGTGGGTTAACACAGCAAAAAGGATTGGCTACAAAAAAATAATTCTGATGGGGCATAGTTTAGGTTGCAACAAAGTCATAAATTATTATTCAAAGAAGAACCCTGAAGGAATTGTTGCGATTATCTTGGCTTCACCTCCGGATATGGTTGGTTTAACTAAAATAGATAAATACCAGCCAAATCATAAAGAGATGTTGCAAGAGGCGAAAAAAAATGTAGCAAACAACGAGCCAAGAAAAATTCTAGATTCTTTATGGGAATGGTACTGGATAAGCTCCCAGACGTTCTTGGACATATCTGAAGATAATTGCTCTGCTGATAATTTACCTTTGCTAAGGAACCCAGCATCTTTTCCACAACTTGCAAAATTAGATGTTCCTATTCTCGCATTCTCAGGAGAGAATGATGACATTGCTATAAGATCATTGAAAAAAGATCTGGAACTAATTGAAAAGAAAGCAGTTAATTGTCCCAATTTTACTTCTAAAATATTGAAAGGAGCAAATCATAACTACGAAAACAAAGAAAACGAATTGGCGAACATGATTCTAAACTGGATTAAAAAATTACATATATAGTTATTTCAATCCTAATCCAAAAACCCTAATAGCGTTTTTTTCAGTTGTTTTCAAAATTTCTTCTGAAGAACACTTTCTCTCTTTTGCAATCTTCTCTGCAGAGAGTTTAATGTTCCATGGGACATTGCGCTTTCTTTCCCTGTCTGGATCTAGGAAAGGTGCGTCTGTCTCCAGAAGAATTCTATTCATTGGCACCAACTTCGCTACCTTACGAAGCTGTTTTGAAAACATTATCCCAGTAGAAATCGATATGTAAAAATTCTTTTGTTTAATGATTTCTTCTGCAAGATCCTTTGAACCGGAATAACAATGAAAAACGCACGTAAGACCGCTACCTTTAACCGTTTCATAACACTCTTTCTCAGCATCCCATGAATGAATGACAAGAGGCTTTTTCAGTTCTTTCGCGAGGTTGATGAATTTCTGGAAAACCTTTTTTTGTTTTTTATGTTTTTCAGCATCATGCTCGTGGTGAAAATCCAAACCAACTTCACCAATCCCACAGATGCTGTCTATATTATCGCGGATCAATTGTATAACATCGTTATATCCTTTGCCTTTGTGATCGCCTTCTGTTGGATGATGACCGAGCGTGACAAAAATAAAACCAGGATGCTTCTTTGCAAGCTTCAGCGCTTCCAGACCTTCTTCATAGCGCGCAGATGAAACAATCACAGCTGACATTCCTTCCTTTTTGGCCTGCCTAACT
>JAHIRU010000040.1 GCA_018818465.1 Nanobdellota archaeon | reverse complement strand
TCTGTTGGTAATGTTGTTGATCCTGAAGAAATGGTTAAAAAATACGGTGCTGATACTGTGCGCCTATTCATGCTGTTTGCTGCATTGCCTGAAAAAGAGCTTGACTGGAGTGATGAAGGTATTGAAGGTGCATATAGATTTTTGAACAAAATTTATGATTTAGTTGGTAAAATTCCAAAAACGTCAAAAGGTTCTCGGGATGCTTATGTTTACAATCGCCTGCATAAGACAATAAGAGAAGTGACAGATCTAATGGAAAAAATGCATTATAATATAGCTGTTAGCAAGATCATGGAGTTTGCTACATACCTACAGAAAAACAAAGAATTCTCTGGCAAAAAATGCTTTACTGATTCTGTAAAAAACACTTGTTTAATGCTCGCACCAATGACACCACACATAGCTGAAGAAATGTGGAATAAGTTGGGTGAAAAGGGCTTTGCTTCTGTCGCTGCGTGGCCTGTATGGGATAAGAAAATGATCAATGAAAAATTTGATGTAGCAGAGGATTTGATTGAACAGACACTAAAAGACGCAAACGCTGTTAAGTATTTAGTGAGAACCAAAGCAAAACAGATAAATATCTACATAAGCCCTGAATGGAAGTATTTTGCAAAAGAAATTGCTCTTAAAAACAAAAAGGATCCGAAGAGGATAATGTTTTACATGATGAAAGATGAAAGAGTAAAAAGACAGGATGGTGCCGCAAGGTATGCTGTTCACCTTACAAAAAACATAATGCAATTGAAATCCCTCATGCCTCAGAAGGAAGAATATAACATTCTAAAGGAAAACGAGAAATTCTTATCATATGATCTCGAGATCTTTGTAAAAGTAATGCATGCTAATGAAGGCATAGGTGATCGCGCAAACCGCGGAGAACCAGGTAAGCCTGGCATTGAGATTGTTTCTTAAATCATCATTAAATGAGCATAAGTATTTAAATATATAATACAAAATATTATATAATATTTTGGGTTATTATGAGGCGCAAGTTAAAAGGTATAACACTTGAAGAGATAAGGAAACTGAATAAAAAATACGGCGGGGATAAGCTCAAGAATGGCGATGTAGATACTGCTATGTATTTGGGTAAAAACAAGGGTCTCTATATACAAATAGCGTATATCTTAAGGGCAATATTGGTAGGGCATCCGTATACTGATGGAAACAAAAGGACTGGTTTTACAGCCGCTGTTATGATGCTCAAAAGGAATAGTGTAAAACTAACCGCAGAACAAAAAAATGAGTTGGCTAAGCAGATAGGCAAGATAGCTAAAAAAAACATAGATAGTGTTGGAACTATAGCGAGGATGATTGAATATGTCATTACAGGAAATTAACAAGATAGTGAAAGAAAACAAGAAATGGACAAATTTGTTCGAGAGATGGGATAGGACAGGCATAGATCCCTTTGAGGAGAAATTGGTATCTTTTTCCATAAAGAAAATGAATCATGAAAAGCTCAAAACAATAGCTAAAATGCATCATACCAGTATGAGTGATATAATAGACGATTTAATAGAGAAACACCTATCAGAAAAATTATAACTTTATATCTGTTTGTTGCTAATTGTGATAATATGATCATGCTTGTACTTGGCATAACTGATATAATTGCTGGAATCATATTAGCTCTTAGTGGGCTTGTACCGCTTAGTGGAATACAGCTTATTTTCGCTATTGGAATAATTTATGTCATGAAAGGATTCTATTCAACGGGATCCGCAGCAGTGAATGGTTTTTATTTTGATCTTCTAGGTTGGTTCGATCTGGCATTAGGAGCATTCTTAATACTTGCATTCCTCGGAATGCATATGGGAATATTTCTTTTCTTAGGAATAGCTGTAACTCTTAAAGGACTGTACACCTTTTCTGTTTCTATTTTAAAAGCCTAAACCACCACTCAATGTCAGCCAGAAAAAATAGAACGTTATAGCAACTACAATAACTAAAATGAGTGCTGTTTTTATACCATCTTTAGTTAAACCCTTCATATTATAATTTTGTTGGTTTTTTAATAAAAAGCTTTAAATCAATTTGGTAATATGAATTTCCAACAAATCCTTGATTATTATTCCAGAGAAGATATTCAAAAAGCTATTCTTGAAACAGCAGAGAATAGAGAGGTTGCTGGTGTATTCAAGAACGGAAGTTTTGGCTCTAGACCAAATGTGCTGATCTATCCTGACGATATAAAAGCTATGGTTAGAACAGGCACATTGGAATTTCACTGCTCTTTAGAGCATTGGTCAAACCCAATGCTTCTGAAAACAGAGCCAGCTGATTATGACAAATATAGAGTAGGATGGGATATTGTTCTTGATATTGACTGCAAAAAATTTGATCATGGCAAGATTGCTTCGCGCAATCTTATCTGGGCGCTGGAGAAGCATGGTATAAAGAACTTCTCGATAAAATACACAGGTGGTACAGGCTTCCATATTGGCATACCGTGGAAGTCAATTCCTGCTGTAATTGAAAGCAGGAAAACTTTAGAAAGTGTAAAACATTTCCCCGATGTTGCCAGGCAAATTGGTTTGTATTTGAAAAGCTATATGAAAGAGAGATTTGAGAAAGAACTTTTCAAGAAGTATACAATTGAACAGTTGGCTGAACAGACAGGTAAGCCAATTGGTAATTTTTTTGCAGAAGGTGGAGAGAGCTTGGATCCTTTTCAAGCAGCTGATATCGATCCTATATTGATTTCATCAAGGCATCTTTTTAGAATGCCTTATTCTTTGAATAGAAACACCTTCCTTGCGTCTCTTCCTATAAAACCAAGTGAATTGGATGATTTTGAAAAGGAATACGCAAAACCAGAGAAAGTAAAGGCTGATCTAAGTTTCTTGAAAGAAGCTGAAAAAAATGAAGCTGCTGGATTGGTTGCAGGAGCTGTTGATTGGTATGAAAGAATCAATATGCAAAAAAGAAAAAATTGATGGAAAGACCTAACATAGCCATAAGCGAAGAGCATTTTCCGCCATGCATAAACAACATTTTGAACGGGCTTTCTGACGGAAGAAAGCGTTCTCTTTTCATATTGATAAACTTCTTGAATTCTGGCAACTGGAAAAAAGAACAGATGAATGAATTTATAGTGAAATGGAATCAAAAGAATAAGCCTCCGTTAAGGGATAGCTATGTTATCAGTCAGTTGCGCTGGTACAAGGATAGAGAAAAGCGCTTGCCTCCTAATTGTAAGGGAAACGGTTGGTATAGTGATTTTGGTGCTTGTCAACCGAATGAATTATGTGGCAAGCAAAATAAAACGATAAAGAATCCTATTAATTATAGCTTTAAATCTCTAAATCCTACTAGAAAGTTTAGAAAGCGTAAAAAGTAAAAATCGTATAGCTAACAAACAATATAGGTAATTGAAAGGGTGATTCTTATTATAACATATGAAGGCATAAGAAAGGTTTTAGTGGATGAAAAAAAGGCAACAAAACCAGTTGCCCTGCCTGATGGTTTTTTTGAAAAAGTCAAAATTTATCTGGATAACAAATCAAAAGTTACAGACAAGAAAGAGAGCATCTGGGAAGTTGAGTCTGCACAAAGGCTTTTGAAGGATTTTTTTGAAATACGTGAAAGGAAAATATTGACATTAGCTCTTTATTCTGTTCGTTCTGGTATAACAGTAGAGAATCTGACAGAAGAGGAAAGGATTTTTTTCGATAAACTTGTTGCAAGTTTGAAAGAATTCCAAGAAAAACGTAAAGGTATGATGTCTGGTGAAGAGATTATTGAAAAAAGCATGATAGCT
>JAHIRU010000039.1 GCA_018818465.1 Nanobdellota archaeon | reverse complement strand
CCGAGCACCGCGCCTTCATTAGCCTTGCCGTCATAGAATACAGCATTCTGCAAGGTGTACTTCAAAACAAGCTTTTTCAGATCACTTTCTTTCATATAAAACAATTAGCTAAGCTGATTAAAATATTGCTTATATCCCTATTAGTTGATAATGATAAAGCGGAGATATGAATTTTAAATTATTAATTTAGTGACACGGTTATTGATGTGCCCTTTCATATCTCCAAGACTCCTTGTTATGCTACAATTCCAACATATCCAACGGGATTAACTATTGAAACTTTAATGAGCTACCTCAGAGCCTTTTTATAAAAATCCTCAATCAAACCTAGTTTTGAAAGCTTTTCAAAGCCGTTTCCTCATCTTCAAATATTTGGAAAACCTTGTCCAATCTTGTTAATGTAAAGACGCTCTTAACTTCCTCTCTGAGTCCAAAGAGTTTGAGATCACTAAAGTGTTGGTTAGCTCTCTTCAAGCATGACACTAGTAAACCAAGCCCAGCCGAGTCCATATAGGGCACCTCGGAAAGATTTATGAGTATTTTTGCCTTATTATCTTCAATTTCCTCATGAATCTTGGTTTTGAGGGATTGTGAGTTTGTGGCATCAACATCACCGCTGACATCAATAATCAACACATCCTTTTCTTCTCTGGTTGCTATTTCCATCTTTTAGCTCCTTATAAGGAATTGTATTATAAAAAAAGCTGGCGAAAGGATTCGAACCTGTGACGTACTGATTACAAGTCAGTTGCTCTACCAACTAAGCTACACCAGCATGTGGTGACCCACAGTGTTTAGGGTCACCAATTTTTGTAATTTAAATAATTTCGATAAAGGTCTCCTTTGGCAAGATGCAGAGATCGTGAGAGCTCGGTGTTCTCCCAGGCTGGATGAACACTGGAAATAATATTCAATCCCGATAAATGAAGGTTAAAAAAAGGACTGGCCTATCCCATCTCATGATACTCTGTTAAATAGAAAATATCAACAAAAAAATATTGTCAAAACAGGCAGAGCCGCACATCTTTTTTGGTGGGCAGACGCAATGAAAATGTAACGGCTCTGCTGACGTCGGGTTTATCATCAATCAAGATGATAATATCATTCTATCATTCTCGTTCTCCTAGTGATTGATTCGTCAGGACAGAGATGTGAAGACCTCTCTGCCCTGGATCGTACTGAGACTGATAGCCCCAGTAAACATAAATCTGCTTACTATTATCCATTGCATCGAAATGGCCTTCAAACGAATTTTCCTTAAAAACATTGAATTCGTAACTGAAATCGTAATCGCAATTTGATGGACACTCCTCATCAAAAAACGCAACCAACCCAGTCATGAAGTTTTTCACAAACTCCACTTCCTCCTCCGAAAAGGCTCTATGAGAATTGTTTTTGAAAACGTAATCAATTGTTACGCTTTGCAATCCTCCGAAGATGATGAATTTCATCTCCTTCGATTCAACTACACTTTCACGCATATCCTCGGAACTTTGCTTGATTCTGAACCCAGAGTAATTCTCACCGAGCTCGTTCCAAAAATACTTTACCATATTTGCTTCTTCTTGTCCGTCGGTGGCATTCGCTTCAGCACTGAAAACAAAAAAAAGCACAGTTCCGATAATAGCAAATGCTATTATTGATAAATATCTGATGACTTTCATGATGAATCTCCCTATAGATCTGGTAAGCAAATTTATGTTAATTTTTTTACTGCTAAAAAAGACCCCGGAATCAGCGCACATCGAGGTGTTGGTGACATGCCTAAAACTAGGGTCTTAAAAAACAACCCCCCGTTTCATGGGCTAACATTATAGCCTTATCTCCAGAATCCACAATTATTTTTTAGATAATCGTGACCACGTAAGGTGGATAGCAAATCTATGAGCATGATAATGGTATCTAACGTGTAATAGTTATAGAAAGTATTTAAAAACATAGCAAAATAAAAACCCGCAGAGACTTTGGTTCAATTTGCGACCTTCATCACCCCTGTTCGGTGCAATTAATTTAATTGTTTTATTTTAGAGATTTACAGCTCTTTTATGTGTTTTGCAACAAAATCTTTGATTGCTTTTTCGTCTGGTATAGCCAAAGATTTCTTGAATCTCTTTGTTCCATCAGGCAAAAAGAAACCCCTTGATATTGCCAAGAACTCGTTCTCACCTTCATCAGTGACAGCTTTCTTTCTTGCAATTTCCAGGAAGTTGTTCTTTCCGAACTTGACTTCTTCTGCCTTTACAGTTTGAAATTCTACCATTTGATAACCTCCGTTGTTCAGTTATATTGGTTAATTAGTTAATTAATATATAAACATATCGGTTACTTTAAGAATCTAGTGCACATGACCCCATGCTTCAAAGAAGTTATGAGCGTGCGCTGGTATCTGTGTGCAGCCGTCAATTCCGCAATGGCAGTTCCATATGGGCAAGAACAGGGTTGCTGCAACTAACAAAATCACAACAGCTGACCAAAACCACCACTTACTGAATATTCTGTTCATGTAAAAAACTTGTTAAAATGGTATATAAAACGTTTCTTTTGTTTCGGTTTTGAACGAAAAACATCTATCTTAATTTTTTCTCTAGTTCTCTGAAAGCTCTTTCCCAGAATTCTGGACTTGCTTTGTCATCTTCTTTGTTTGGTCCGCAATCAACAAGTGTCCATTCGTTACGAGAAGCATAGTCTTGTATAGGTTGCGTCAAGATATCATGATGGTATGTAGATGTTGCTAATATGAATGGTATATCCAATTCACTCGCCCTTTCAGCGACTAATATTCCTAAAGGCTGATTAGCTTCAGATTCTTCCATTGCTTTCATGAGAGCTCCATAATAATCTTTTGGCGCGTTTTTTTCATCATACGACAATCCAAGGCTTTGTTTGGCTGCAAGCGTTGCAACTTCTTTCTCGGGTCCATCCAATATACTCACTTGTTTTATGGCAAGAAATATAGGATTTTGCGAAATATCATCATAGCTTCGTGATGATTCATTTACCAAAAATCTGGCATAATTCATCATGTCTGGATCTTCCAAATCAACATATTCCTTCAAAACTTTCAACCCTTCAACTATTTTACTTTCGCGAGGATCGGATAGAGCCATCTTTTCAACAGCATATTTTCCCAGGGAAACATCTTTTATAAATGATAATTTTCTTTCTGGAAAAAAACAATCAATTATAGCCCCGCTTAT
>JAHIRU010000038.1 GCA_018818465.1 Nanobdellota archaeon | reverse complement strand
CAGTTTCAGAAGGTCGCCACGCTCCTGCTTGTAAATGCCGAGCTGGCCGAACCAATAATTATTAAAAAGGTTTTCAGCAACAGGTTTATCGTCAACAATAGAGTAAAAGGACTCTGGATGCCAGTAGGCAGTTGCTTTTATTTTGATTTTTTCAAGATTCTTGGAAGGATATTTTTTCCTTTTTTCACTCTTTCCTTTTATGTCTTCAACATCGACTATTCTCTTTGATACAAGCCCTCTGTCGCGCCAGTCTCTGTAAGCATTGTATTTTATGAAAAGCCTTGGCTCCTTTGCTGAATAGAATGATGCTATTTGATTAAAAGTGATGTTGTTTCCTTTCATGTCTTCGCATACACCATTCTGGAAGTTCATTATGTAGAAGGCCTCTTCTGGACGAAGCCACACAGTGTTCTTCTTACGAGTACCAAAAAAGTTCCTAGTCAGCTTCTCTGCGCTTGTAACTTCTTCTGACCATATTCCCTTCCTAGGATCCCATTTTAACTCTATCATAAGGCATCATTGTGTTGTTGCTTAATATATTAATTTTTGAAGTTAAATGTTATCATATCCCTATAAAGTGATATAAGGAAAGGAAAAAACCTCTCTTTTTTCGGAGAGATTTTTTGTTTGTAATGGAGATCTCTTTTAGGTTTAGAGATTGTACTTCAATTTTACACGTTGCCAGACCGGTACAACAATCTGGAACATAATAAATGAAGTGACCAGAAGCCAGAAGAAGCTCCTGGTAACGAATGCGCAGGTTTCAACCTGGCTCGTCTTTCCGATCCACGAAGTGAACCAGAAAAATCCTGAAACTACAGTAAACCCAAACAGATATGCTTGGATTTTTTCAGAAAAATTTAAATTTTTCATTTGTCTCCTCCTTGGAGACAGAATAAATTAAAATCTATCTTAAGCCACATCATTGGCAAGTTTGCACGCTCGATTCTATAGCATATCAACGCAAGACAAGTGTCTTGAACTGATTTTGAAATTTTAATGAATATGAACAATATTATAACAAAAATTGAACTTTAGTATTTAAATACTTTTAGTCACTGCTAAGAAGTAAATTACAGGTCTTTTTTAGCCCATCTTCTATTGAAACCTTTGCTCCGAAACCTAATGCTTCTCTAGCCATTGAGACATCAGCAACGCTGTGCAATAAATCCCCTTTGCGCGGGGAGCTATGCGAAACTTCTATATCTCTGTTAGTTATGTCCTTTACTAATTTTATAAGATTGTTTAGAGAAACAGTGCTACCTGTTGCTATGTTAACTGCCTCGCCTTTTGTTAGGTTTTTTGAAGAAGCTGCGAGCAGGTTTGCCTGAACAACATCAGAGATATGAATGTAATCACGTGTCTGTTCGCCATCACCATAAATTGTGAATGGCTTGCTGTCTTTCATGCTGTGAAAAAGTGTTGACAGAACACTAGGATATCTTCTGAATGCTTGCTCTGGACCATATACATTGAAGTACCTCAAAGAGACAGTCTTTATTCCGTAAAGCTTTGAATATATCCTGCAATAATCCTCTGCCATTAGCTTGCTCAAGCCGTATGGCGATGTTGGCTTAAGTTCTGCTGTCTCCTTTATAGGGATTATCTCCTGATCACCATAAACAGCAGCAGAAGAAGCTGAAACAAAGCGTTCTATATCGTTTTTGCGGCATGCTTCTAATAGTTTCACTGTTCCCATAACATTGGTTTCAATTGTTTCGCTTGGCTTTTTTATGGATTCCGGGACGCTGACAAAAGCTGCCTGATGAAAGATCACATCTATATCACTGAAATGCTTGTCAGAGTCCTTAATGTTCCTTATGTCTTCCTTTATTATTGTAAACTTGTTTTCTATATCATTCAGCCTTTCCATCTTGTTGGAGTTTTCTGAATGAACCCTGTCTATGACAGCTATTCTTTCAGCTAGACTATTCTCTACTATATGCCTCACCAGATTTGAGCCAATGAAACCATATCCACCAGTAATTAGGACGTTTTTATCAGACAGCATAAAGCGACACCTTTGAAATTTATACAAAATGCTTCGCGCTAAGATATATAAGAGTTCTCAACCTTAGTTTAAATATGAGTAAATTCGCGTGGGTTATACTGATAGTAGTAATTGCTGGTATATT
>JAHIRU010000037.1 GCA_018818465.1 Nanobdellota archaeon | reverse complement strand
AGAAACCCCAGAACTAAAACAGTTAAGCGATCTTGCAAACACAACAGGCGCTGCAGGAAAATTGTCTGGTGCTGGTGGTGGAGATTGTGGTATAGCTGTTTCCTTTGATGTAGAAATCGCAGAAAGAACTAAACGATCTTGGGAAGAAGCTGGTTTCTATCTTGTTGATGCTACAATTGATTATGATGGTGTTAAAGTAGAGAATTAAAAACCGTGTTCTTCGGCATATTCACCAAGTTTCTTTGCCATTTCTCCCCTGTTCTCAATTACAAGAATTCTATCATCATTGTTAGCTTTTTCAAAATCATGAGGGAATGTATATCCGCGAGTGAGTATAATGTGTTCGTAACCTGCTTCATTAAGTTTTTCTATATCATCAGGATCGTATCTGTCATCCATTCTCCATACTTGTTCTTTAGGTAAACCCAAGTCATCTGCTATATAATCCATTCTCTCAACATCTTCTCTGCTTGGAATTGTTTCTTTTCCTATTATACCATCTTTAGGGATTATACATCTAACAGCACCCTCATCTGACACAAACTCTTCACCCAATTTCTTCATTTTCACATAAAACGTACAAAGATCGTATGTTGATCCTTCATCCTTAGAAGTTGCAAAACGAGGGATAAAACCACTTATTATGTTTTTATCTTCATCTAATTCCCATGTCTTGGTTAGTTTTATCATTTCATTTATTGTATCTTCAAAAGGTTCCTGTGTACCTAACCACCCATCATAGTTTGTTTTTTGCATTCTTTTACGTTCTGTATAGAATCTAGTATCGAGTGCTTTTTTTAATTCAGGACTTGTTGAGTTGTTTATTCTATTAAATGTCTCAATTAAAACATCGTATGAATCAATATCATTTGGATCATTTAATATATTTTGCGCTTCTCTTGTATTTGTTCTAATTGCATCTATAACAAAAAAATATTCAAATGCTTTTTTGACTAATGGTCTTAAAGCCAAAAAGGCTCTTACTTCATCATTTCCTTTATATTCATTAAAATTCTCTGGCTCAATTATTTCTCCAGAAAGTATTTTATAAACATTACAGTTATCAATACTTGCTAATTTTTCTTCTATTTTTTCTGAATCTTCATATTTTTGTATAAATTCTTTAGATTTATTTGGAACTGTTCTGTAAGCATTGAATGTAGTTAAAGCACATTCCTGTGCACCGTTGTTAAAAATACCCTCGAAGCTTGAGGCTATGGCTATCACACTATTTGGTTTGTAAACGCCGTCTTCTGTTTCAGTCATTAATTTCACATTAATTATATGAACCAAAAGTTATTTAAATTAAGGTTTTGCTAAGTTTTCGAAGAAATTGAACTTCTTTCCATCAATGTAATCCAGCGTCTCTTGCTTGTATTTTTCATCTTCTGTAGAAACTGTTTCTAGGTTTCTTATTGAATCTTCTAGAGTTGTCTTATGTTCTTTTCCATGATTGTACATCTGTGTTCCGATATTTGTTGCCCAATTCTCGTTTATGTCTAAAGCATGTGCCATTTCTATTAACCACTTGTACTGATAGTCAACAAGTTTATGAAACTTTTCTGGAAACTCTGTTTTGGGTATTCTTTTAATTCTCATTTTGAAATGAGAATTTATTGTTTCAAGAACCGGTTTGTCTCTATAATCTGCGCACTCACCGACGTACATGCATCGCCTAAATGCAATGAAAGCTCCCATCTGTTCAAATATTTTATCGGCTAAATAAACAGATTGGTGAAGCGGTGAATTCCATTCAACAGGAAGTCTATGATCTTTGACAGCAAGAACTATTTTATCTATAACAGATTTCTCTATATCGAATTTGTTAAGAATTTGTTCTGATCTCTCTGCGCTTGCTTTTGCGTGACATATCTTTTCGCTTGCTGGTCTAAGTATATCATGAAGAAGACCTGCAATGTACGCCATGTCTTGTTCTTCTTTGTTTTCGTTGATGATTTTAACAAACCAAACAGCACCATCAGCAACGCGTTTTAAATGACTAAAATCATGAGTAGCAGAAACTACGTTTTTTGTTTCTTTCTTAACAAAGTCTTCAATTTCTTCAATTGGTAACATTTTCCATCTCCTTTAGTTTATCTATAGTTGTTTTTGAATATTCGGTCAACTCTATTTTTTTCATTTCATCTAAAGCGAACCAACCAGAATCTGATGATTCATGATTTATCTTAACGTCTTTTGGGTTTCCTAGTAGTTTTGCCTTGAAGCAATGAGCTCTATGGGTATGTGCAGGTAGGTTGTCATGAGGATCAGCTGGATGCTCGAAAACAAAAAATGGATCATATTCTTCCAGTTCTATCTCTACACCCGTTTCCTCTTTTGTTTCTCTTTTGATGCATTCTTGAAGTGTTTCACTAGGATCTAGGTGACCGCCAGGAAAGCACCATTTTCCTTTTTCAGGTTCTATCGCTCTTCTAACTAAAAGGATTTTGCCATTATTTTCTATTACAACCAATGCAGTTTTGTGGTATTCCATTCTTACACCTGATATAAAATAAGATGAGATAGCATCTTAAAATAGATGCTCGTCTACAAGCTTTGCAGCGTCGCCTGGCTTGCAAATTATTGCTTGCTTAACGCCTGGAAGTTGTTCAAGACGACTCTTTAGTTCGTCTGCATCCTTAGCCATGCACATAACCTTTACATTAGGTCCTGCATCCATTGTGAAATATGATTCAAGATCTTCTTCGCGCCAAGCTTGGATCGCATGCATGATTTCCATTGTTGCGGGATTCCAATATATTATAGAAGGCTTTGTTGTTATCATTGTAGCGTGCATCTTCAAAGAATTGAATTCTGCTGTCTCACCGACTTTAGTGAAATTCTTTTCTTTTATTCCTTCTCTGACTGTGTTTATGTCTTCGTTTACAGTTGCAAGCCATTT
>JAHIRU010000036.1 GCA_018818465.1 Nanobdellota archaeon | reverse complement strand
TGTTAATCTGCAAACACCTATCAGAGTA
This sequence comes from Nanobdellota archaeon, assembly GCA_018818465.1. Taxonomy (GTDB): domain Archaea; phylum Aenigmatarchaeota; class Aenigmatarchaeia; order QMZP01; family QMZP01; genus JAHIRU01. The sequence goes on along the minus strand of JAHIRU010000036.1, from coordinate 9,301 downwards.
TCAGGAAACGAGGCATCGTTTATATTGGGAATAACTGTAACAAATGTTGGTGAGGGTGTTCCATGTTTGAAAGGGCGGTGTAAAAGTTCTGCTGGTTATCCTATAGAAGATCCAAAAACAGACTATGTTACAGTGAACATTGATTTATGTAGTGTCGGTTTATCTCAAGGAGATTTTGTTGGTCCACCTGATGCTAGTTATTGCAAAAAATCAGTAGACGTTCCTCTTTATAGAGGATCCAACACGATACAACAAAATTTTGATATAACCATTGGCAACATATTAACTACGCAACAGAAAACAATCAAGATAAACATTGACTACACCTATTATGTTGATAAAAAAATCAGTGTAGATGTTGTTGGTTAATTATTTGAAATCCATTATACTCTTTTGTCCAGTGGTAGATTCTTTCCTAACAATTGGTTTTACATCGTTTTTATCAAAAGCGGGATAGCCATAAACTCCATCAAAACCAGGTGTTATTTCTACCTTATTTTCACGAATATCAACTATAGCCTTTGCGATATCTTCTGGGACAACTTGCTTTAGTTGATCAAATGATGTATTCAATAGAATGTTGTATTCAGAACCGAATTTATCGATAAGCTTTTGAAACACCCCCCAAATTCTTTTTGAGTATAACTGCTCTATTCCCATCCTGGCGCCGATTATTTCTGAAAGCGGTATCAATGTTTTGAAAGGTATTTTATTTCTAGGAATATATCCTTCTTCCCTATCCGCCAGCTCCTCTACACGATACAAAACACCTATTGTTAGCGGACGCTTGCAGACCGGACACGTATCGTTGACTTTCTTTGTTTCCTTTGGCTCTAGGCAAACTCCGCATTCCCTGTGGCCGTCTAGGTGATACTTGCCATAACTTGGGCTAACTTCAATTGTGTGCAAAAAACTGTTGGGATCCTTTTCTTTCATCACGTTTATGAAATTTCTATAAGTGAGGTCTTTCATCTCAAAAACATTAGCTTCTCTTCCAATTCTCCAAGGCCAGAAGGAATGACTATCTGAATTGGATATGAGAGCATACTTATCCAAAGAAGAAAGGCGCCAGTTCATTGCAGGATCACTGCTAAGTCCTGTTTCCAGAGCAAAGATATGTTTTGTTTGATCCTGAAAACACTCTTCTACAGTATCAAAACCAGACTTTGATCCGAATAGACTGAACCACGGTGTCCAACAATTATGAACAGAAGCAAATTCAGATACATATGAATTATCTTCTTCAACTTCTAAATTATAAACCTCACCATTATAACTTTCTGTTTCTATATTTCTAATTGGTAGATAGATGTAGTTTTCATCAATCCACCCATGTCTTGTTTTCCTTTTTGTTTTAAATTTACTGAAACATCTATCGTTAAGTAAATTAAAAGAATCTTCAAAAAATGACAAATTTGAAAAAAAGTAATTATCAGCAGTTGCTTTTATCTCTCTGTTACCTATTTTATGTTTACCTCTTTTTTTATGTTCATCTAAAGAATCTATTCTAATAGATGGTATAATTCCTAATCTTATGCAAATATTTTTCATTTGATTCATTAATAATCGAGAAGAAGTGTATCCCTTATCCCCATACCACCAACCCTTTAATATTTCTACTTGTTTCTCAATAGGTAGTTCTATCATCCAGTGAGGCAATGTTTTTGTTGTGACATTTCTTTTTTGTCCGCTATAAAAACGCTTTTCAAAAAATTTACACAAATTCTTTGAGTAAAAAATCAAATCTGTACTTTTTCCATGAGATTTTCCTTTTTTTGATTTCAGTTTGAATATTTTATACATTAAATTTTTAACATCTAATAAGTATTCTTCTTCATTTTCATTAAAAGTAAAACATATAGCATCACGATTGTTTGAATAACCTTCTGATAGATAATAACCAATCAGTCTACAAAAATCTTTATTAATATTTATTACTTTTTCATTAAAATCTAACGATTTGATGTTTTTTGTTGTTCTTAACCGTGGATATAAAATAACATCACCAATTTCTAAATCTTTAGCAGGAACCCATTCGGGTTTATAATAATTAAAATAATGTTTTTTACACAAGCTTACTTTACAACAAACAGGTCTGCAAACACCTCTTGTCCATAAACATTTCTTAAAAGTCTTTATTGCATAAAATGGGTGTTCATTAGTGACTTTTAATCCAAGTGAAAAATACCACGGTATAATTTTAACTACGGAGCCACTGTATGGTCGTGTATATGTTTTTTTAACATTTCTATATCTTCCTTTATGTGTCAATACTTTGTCTCCCTTCTTCGCACGATCTATGTTGATAATATCGGGATTAGAATGAATTGGAGTTCCTGGTAAAAGACAATGCGCTGGTATTACCTCAACTTCAGAACTAACGCTCTTCATCATCTCAACAAACTCTGGACAGGGAATCTTGAATATGGGCCTTCCGTCATAATCAACTCTTCCGCGTTTCAATAACTCTTCTGTTATCTGATCAACGCAATCAAAATTAGGCGCAAGGACTATGTTATGAATTCTGCGGCCACGACAGCCCTGGGTGTATATCAAAGAAATTTCTGTTTGCAGAATAAAAGGAAAACCATCCTTATTTCTCAACACGCCTGTCCCATCTTCTTTTAGGTTATCTTTAAGGTATTTTATCCAGACAGGGTGTGTAAAATCGCCTGTACCAAGCAGGTCAACGCCCTTTATTTTAGCATACTTAACTAAGTTGGGTATGTCAATGTTCTTACTAGTTGCTTGACTGTGCGGTCCATGAATATGAAAATCAGAAATCACTTTCATAGAAATCACTTTCTTTAACCATATTGTCTATTAGCGATATAAAGATGACTTTTTGACATTATGCAAGTCATCTAATTTTATAGAAATAATATTTTAAAGGGCTTACTTTTTCTTCTTTTTTTCTTTTAGTTTTCTTTCGTAACTCTCAACCCACTTTTCAACTTTTTTCAGATCTTTTGATGAATTGCCTATGCCTGACGTGTTTCCAACACCAAGTATCATTATGTTGTCATTTCGTTTAGTTGTTTCCAAGGATCTTTTCAGAGCTTCTCTAACTTCGGGTATGGAGTCTTTTATAGCCTTTCTCATCGGTGTTATTGCTTCTTCCTGACTCATTTTAACTATTATTGAATCCAAAGGAATATTGTTAGTTACTGTTATATCTTCTATGTATGATCTTTCAACACCAGGACCTCCCATTGCAACACCAACACCCTCTGCCACAGAACCTGTTTTCTCGCCTTCAAGCTTTGCTGCAGCATCTATTGTTATCAAACGAGTTATTTTATTATTTTTAATAATTCTTTGAACAGCCTTTCCTGGATATCCTATTCTACCTCCAGGTCCTTTTGCTTTTAGAACAGTTACGTTTCTTCCATAAAGTTTTATTTTAGCCATTACTATCTCGTCTCCTATATCCCTAGCTTCTTTAGTACCGATTAGGTGTGCAACAACCATAGGACCTATGCTGTCTCCTATAGGCTGGCCTCTTGAAAGAGCTTGAGAACCTTTGTACATCGACTTAGCAAGTCTTTCTATCAGAGGTAATTGCATCTGCAAAATCATTGCTATTTGCATGCTCTTTGTCTGTTTGATGAGTTCTACGTAGTGCCTGACTATTTTTGATATCTGATTAAGAGTTATGCCAGCTGCTATGCCCATTTCAATCGATGCTCTTTTTTCTGCATGCATTTGAGGTGCTAATTGTTTAACAAAATAACCAAATTTTTCTCTTTCATCCCTTATCACACGATCAAACTTCTTTACAACACCATAAGGATCAAGATCTATAGGCGTTATCAAGAAGAATTCATAAAACCTGTTTATAGAAGCCCTCACTCTTTTGTTAGACGTTTTAGATATCTCTTTTTCAAGGAAACCCTTGGAATTTTCTGTCATCCTTTCCAGATCTTTTGCAACTTTTTCTATCTTCCAAACTATCTGAGTTGTCATTAATTTTGGATAGAATAAAAAGAAAACCATGAAGAATATTATCCATACTACCCATGATATGATGTTGTCTCCGCCTAGAAATTGAAAAAATACGTAACCATTCATTTTTATCACCATTGAATAATATTATTAATATTAACCTTTCTATAATAAATAACTGATACGAAACTGATTGATATGATCGATTGGAGAATACTCGCGGCATCATTTGCAGGATTGATAGTAGTATCATCACTTGTTGTAGGAGGTTTTGGAGGAAATATTTTTTCTGATCTGCTAGACAATGTTGGCAACTGGCTTGGAAGTTCTCCTTTTGGCGGATTTTTTTCAACGCCTGAGGTTAAAACGCATGAAGTTGACATGACTATTTATCCAGTAAAAATCTCTTTAGACCCCGAACTTAGCGTTAATTTAAGCACGGATGACACAGTAATAGAAAATTTTAAGGGTACTATAAGTTTTGATTTTGAAGAGCAAAAAATGCTCTTAGAAGAATCATCCACATCACTAAAATTCGAGCTTCCTATAAAGAACATGGAAATAAACAACTTCAAATTGAATTCTTTTTCTGCAGACAACATAAAACTAAAAATAGCTCCTGACATAGTGTCAGAAAACGGTTCTATACAGTTACAAAACTTCTTTGGAAAGGTTATTGTAACAACAGAAAATCTAAAATTGGAAGGCAATGTATCAAAAATAGTAGCCAAAATAGGCGATAATACCTGGGAACTGAAGTAATATTATTATTTAAATTTGGCTTGTATTATTTCTATTTACTAAAACAAATAATATAATAAGCCTCAGTAGCTCAGTTGGTTAGAGCACACGGCTGTTAACCGTGGGGTCGAAGGTTCAAGTATTTGTTGTATAATTATAAACAAGTTGAAATTCCTTCCTGAGGCGCTCAACAGTCTGACGACTTCAATCAATTAAAATAAGTCGTCTAGCTGTCGGGGGACAGTAGCTCAGCTTGGGAGAGCACACGGCTGAAGACCGTGGAGTCGTGGGTTCAAATGCGATGTTGAAGCATGCACCTTCAGCAAAGCTGAAGATCCCACCTGTCCCACTCACTTCTCTTAAAAAATTTCCTGTTAAATATATTGATGGAAAAAGATTATTCTAAAATGACAATAGAAGAACTGGAGAAAGAAGTTTCTGATATACTGAAAATGCAATATCGTCAAGACGATCTTTTCAGGGCAGTTGTTCTAATGGGACAATTGGAATTAGCAAAGTATATCTACCATGAAAAGAGATATGGACCCGAAAACAGAGAGCACGGTTCAAAATCAGGCGAATTAACAGCATATGGACAGGCTCTTATACAGCTGCTTCTTTTAATGAAATCAAGGAATATTGATTTTAAAGAAGCCTTCAAGCATGCAATAGAGCACATGAAGGATCAGGAGCATTTTGAACGTGTGCCAGAAAATGACAATGAAATTAAAGGAAGTCCTGTAAACAGTGGAAAAATCTCTGGAGAGGCCTTTCTTGTAACAGAAAACAGTCATATAAGCACAGCTCCTAAGGGCAGTATTATAATTGTTAAGCATGCAGATCCTGAATTAACAGAACACTTAAGCGGATTTAAAGCAATTGTAACAGATGATGGTGGAAGATTAAGCCATCTTGCACTAGTAGCGAGAGAGATGGGAATTCCTTCTATCATCGGAACAGGCAATGCAACCAAATTGATAAAAACAGGCGATCAGATCACAGTTGACGCAGATAACGGCATTGTTATACGAAATACGCAAATTTAAATAACAAACCTTCTAATAGAGTGGTATGGGTAGAATAAAAACAACTCCGGTAAAGACTCTTGGTGATGAATTGATTAAAGCTCATCCTAAAAGTTTTTCAGAAGATTTTGATAAGAATAAACAGGCTTTAGGCGAAGTAAAAAAAATTAAATCTAAAAAGATAAGAAATGTGGTAGCAGGATATATAACCAAGAAAATGCAAAAGATAAAGAAGTCAGGTATTTGAGGTCTTGTATATGAGTCTTTTGCCTATTTGCGAATCCCCATTAATTTTTGATCCAAAAGATAGTGTTTCAAAACTATCTGCAAAGATGTTTGATAAAAAGAAGCACGAAGCGATAGTTCTGGATAAAAATAATTATTTAGGCATGGTTTTTGCAAGAGACCTTGTCAAAAGAAAAATAAACAAACCAGAAAAAACAGAGATCAAAAAGTTTGTAACCAATATAAATCCAATATCATTTGAAACATCACCTGAAGATGTTATCAATACAGTAATGGTTAATGATTTCAAATCCGTGCCAATAAAAAAAGGCAATAACTTTTTGGTTTTAACAAAACTTTCTTTGCTCAATTCTATAAAAGATTCGGAATCGTTTAGAGGAAAAAAACTTGAAGATGTTATGGTCTTCCCTTATTGTGTTAGTGATGATGATTCTATAGCAACAGCGATGTCTGTACTAAGACAGACAGGCGTATCCCGCCTTCCAGTGCTAAACAAAAACAGTGAAATAGAAGGTCTTGTTGATACTCTTGATCTGTTGAAAGCCAACATAAGCAGGGTTAGACTTCAGAAAGGCGAACGATTGGGGGACAAGATAAAAAAAAGAGAAGCTTTAATTTCATCCCTAACTAGAAAAAATACACCAACACTATCACCAAAGGATAGCGTGAAAAAATCAATAGAAGAAATGGTCAAAACAGGCATTTCTACAGTTCTAGTAAAAGACAAGAAAAAGCTTGTTGGCATAATTACACCTAAAATGATATTAAAACTCTTCAGTGGTGATGTATCTGGAGTTCTTGTAACATTAAGCGGCATTAAAGATGAAGATCCTTTCATAAAATCGGTAGTAGATGAAGAGGTTAGCAACTCTGTTAAGAAATTGAATAAAATAATCAGAATAGAACATCTAATTGTCCATATTGATAAACACCATAAAACAGGAGATAGAGTAAAATATTCTGTAAAAGCTAGACTAATGACAGAAAAGGGGATGTTCTTTGCCAACGATTTTGCATGGGATCTAACAAAAGCTATTGGAGGAATGATTCATAAAGTAGAAAAGGAAATGATAAAAAAGAAGAGTAAAAACACTTATAAACGTTTGATATAACTCTTTTAAACTAGTATCAATAAAACTTTAGTGATATTATGAATACAGATTCCCTAAAATCTAATTTAATATACATTGTGTTGGGTGTAATTCTAGCATTTGCTATAAACCAAGCAATGGCTTTTAGTTTAATAACCGACATGCCAATAGTGGCTGTTGAATCCAATTCAATGGTTCCAACTTTTAGTAAAGGGGACATACTGATTTTGCATGGAGTTCCTACAGGACAGGTATCTGTTGGCGATATCATAGTTTTTTCTGTAGAAGATCAGTCAACACCTATCGTGCACAGAGTTATTAATGTAAACGATGACGGGACATACAAGACAAAAGGAGATGCCAATTCAGGTTCGTTATCATTTGAAACCAGCATTCAGCCTTCTCAGATACATGGAAAGAGCATAATGATAGTGCCTTATGTTGGCTGGGTAAAAATAGGCATAACAGAGTTTGTTTTACCAAATGCATTTTTATTAATAGTTATGATTATTGTAGTAGGAGGAATTTACTTCGGTAAGGATAAAATTTATAAAAGATAAGTATAATTTAATGGTTATAACAATTAGATTATTATTTAATTTGGGGACTATCATGGAATTCTGTAAAAAATGCGGTTCTATATTGGTTGCAAAAAAAGAAAAGAATGATATTTTCTTAGTGTGCAGAAAGTGTGATTATAGGCAAGAATACAAGTCAATAGAGATTGAAGAAAGCGTCCAGAAGATGCCTCTAGACGATATTGTTATAATAGAAGAAAACAAAGAGGCTCTTCCAACAACCAAAGCAGAGTGCCCAAAATGCGGACATATGGAAGCTGCTTGGTGGATACAGCAAACAAGAAGCACAGATGAAGCACCAACCCTATTTTTAAGATGCACCAAATGCAAGCATTCATGGCGCGAATACGGATAAAACATTTATACCTGTCCATCAAGCTTGTTATATGAAAATACTGTTATTAGGCAGCAAAGAGTATCCTTTTGGTGTTAGCCATAAATATGACAAGAAAGCAGGTGGTGGAATAGAGATACATGTTGAGAAGCTTGCTAAGTATCTTGAAAAAAATGGACATAGCGTGCATCTCATAACACGTATTTTTCCTGGCCAGAAAGAAAATGAAATAATAGGCAACATAAACGTCTACAGAACCAAATTCATTTACAACAAATATCTTCGTAATTTTACATTCAACTTCTCTTCGTTCCTTAAAGCACGGAAACTCATTCGAAAGGAGAAAATAGACATAATTCATTGCCATGGGGCTGTTGCAGGTTTTTTCGGTTCATTGTTATCAAAATTCACCAAGAAACCAATGTTCTTTACTCCGCACGGTCTTTCATGGAAATGGGTATTAGGTGTTCAAGAAGCATTGATGTTCTTTGAAAATCATGCGGCTAAAAGCTCTAGGAAGACGTTGTTTATAAGCGCTGCTGCGCAGAAAAAACTGACAAAACGCGCAAAATTCCAAAACGTTTTGTTAAGCAACGCTATAGATCTTGATGATTACAAATCAAATATAAAGAGAACATGGAAGCCTGTTCGCTTCCTTTTCTCTGGACGCCTTGAAGAAATAAAAGGTTTAAGATACCTCCTTCCAGCTTTCAAAAAACTTGCTGAAAATGCAGATAATTGTGAACTCTGGATAGCTGGCAACGGAACAATGAGAGAATACGTCGAAGAATTCATAAAGCAAAACAAACTGGAGAAGAGAATCATATTCCTTGGCTGGAGAACTGATGTAGATAAGATACTTCAGCAAACAGATGTCTTTGTTCTTCCGTCTTGGGAAACAGGCCAGCCTGTTGCTCTTTTAGAGGCATTCGCTTCAGGAAAAATAGTTCTCACATCTCTGGATTTCATAACAGATGATAAAGACGGCATCAAAATAAAAGCAAAAGATTTTGATGATCTTTATGAAAAAATGCTAGATATAACAAATAATCTAAAGAAATATGAAAAGCTCCAGAAAGAAGCAAGAAAAACTGCTGAAAAGTTCGCATGGAGCACTGTTATACGTAATTTCATACGAGAATATGATAATATTAACAACTAATCAATAACAAAAAGCAAAGCTTTATAAATAACCTTGCTTTAGTTTAATTGGAAATGATTGTTATGAGTATAGTGAACGCACTTAGAACGGCAGGACTTTATTTAACTTTAGGAGCATTAGGACTTAACACAGCTTCATGTACATATACCAACACATCTGATAAAGTTGATTCAAATTAT
>JAHIRU010000035.1 GCA_018818465.1 Nanobdellota archaeon | reverse complement strand
GGAGGCTTCATAATAGTTCCTCACCCATTTGATGGATTCAGAAACGGCATCGGCGAAAAAATGTTAGGCATTCTACATTACATAGATGCAATAGAGGTTATCAACTCAAGATCTTTCAGGGAAAAAGCAAACAAAAAAGCAAAAGAGTTTGCAGAAAAGCATAGCATTCCTATGGTGGCCGGAAGCGATTGCCACACACCAAAAGAAATAGGCGCCGCAAAAAATATTTTGATGGCTGACTTAGATGAAAAAAGTGTTTTAGATGCAGTGAAAACAGGCACTATTATAATAGATGCAAAAAGAACAGGCATGGGTCCACATCTATCAACACTAAAACTTTCTATAAAGAAAAAACTACGTCTCAAAAAAATCTAATTCTATTATTTCATTCAAATCGCTATACTGCGTAAAAGTCTTTTCAATCTCTTTAATAGGATCTATTATCTGGCTTGGCAGATTGTCTTCTATACCGATTTTGTATTCATGGAAGGTTGCGTTAAGATCGCTGTTTATTTCAGCCGCAACCGGTATTGTTAAAATCAAGAACGATATAACTATCATTGGCAGTATTGATACGTAGAACAAGAGCATTGTTTTATGCGTATAATGTTTTAATCCGCTTCTTTTTGAGATCACAATCCACGATATTGACAAAGCAAACAGCAACAAAACAATTAATGGAAAGTCATGAAGAACTATTGAAAAACCAAATGAAGTTAGCAGGACAATACCCAATACAACAAAAAGCCATTTTTGCTTCTTCATCAATTCTTTCTTGAATTTCAATTTATAACCAACGAATATAGCCGTGTAGGCAAGTGCTAAAGTCATCACAAGCCAGAACGGAAATAATGTAAGTGATGTTGTTAAAACAAACCAGCCAGTTGAGAATTTCAGGAATTGCATTACCAATAAAAACACAGATGCAATAGGCATGCATCTCTTAACCTTCAAAACAGAATAGAATATGTTAACAGCTATCAATGTTATCATCATCAGGGCAAACCAGCTATTTACTAAAAATGAAATACTCAGGCCTGAAATTATTAACACGAAATAAAGAACTATAGCTTTTTTGATGCTCAGTGTGCCATTTGCTATCATTTTCCATTTCAGTTTCATTTCATCTTTTCGGTCTTCTTCAGCATCCTTTATGTCGTTAAGTAAATAGATCGAAGAATATGAAAGCACAAAACCAACCAGTCCCAGCAGAGTTAAACCGATGTTCAGGTAACCAAAAATCATTGTAAACAGTATTACACCGACAAGAAATTGAACAATATTTTTCGGCAAACTCATTGATATGCTGTTATAGACAAAGTTTTTCCATTTCATGTAAAACTATTATTAAACTCCTTTGAATAAATTATTTCAGTTTTCTAGCCTTTACCACTATGAAAGTTGATAAACCAGGAAACCTTGAAAACAACGAATCAACAGAGTTCCATAAAGCTCTTTTTGTTTTGCTAAATTCTTTGTCTGCTACTATATGAGCTCCTTTTATGGATTCTATATCAAATCCTCTGTCTTCTAAAAAATGCACTAGCACACGCTTATTGAATGCTCTTACATGACCGCAACCCATATTCGAGAAAGGAGTTCCTCTGTACTCTCCTGATGTTGGTTCTATCCATGCGGGAAGGAATCCTAACAGAGCCAGACCCCGATTGTACCAAGCTGTAACATTTGGCACAGATATAACAATGTAGCCATTCGGTTTCAGAATTCTATGAACTTCTTTAATTAATTTGTCTGTATCAAAAATATGCTCTATAGTATCTCCACAAAAAACAGCACCAAATGTTTCATCCATGAATGGCAGTTTAGCGCCATCAATATCCATTTTTTTGGCAATGATTCCTTTTTCATTTGCGCTATCAACGCATGATTGGCTTATATCAAGACCAAATATCTTGGCTTTAGTGGAATCTCCTATTATTTTTGAGAAAGTACCGTCACCGCAACCTATATCAAGAATTTTGCTGTTTTCATGGTTTTCGAAAAAACTCAAAGCCTTTTTTATCTTCACAGAATTAAACGTGTTATATCTGTCAGATTCATCACTAAAGATCTTTGAATACTGTGCATCCTGATATTCCTCGCATCGCATAATAATATATCCAAAACAACCTATTTAAATTATATACAAAAAACAATGTTAGGTGCTAGACTAATGACAAAAGAAATCGTAAAAAAGCTTCATCCACAGGAAAAAAAGATACTTCTCGCACTGAAAAAAATTGATAGCGGAAACGCTAAAAAAATATCAAAATCATCACACCTCTCTGAAGATTCTATTCACAAGGCAGCGCACTGGGCAGAACTTAAAGGTCTTGTTAAGCACAAAAAAACTGTTGAAAAAAGAATTATGCTGACAGAAGAAGGCAAAAAATACCTGAAAGAGGGCTTGCCTGAGAAAAAACTTGTAGAAAAGGTTTATGAAAAGCCATTACCTCTATCTGATATAAAAATCCCAAATATGAACATAGCTCTGGCTTGGGCGAAGAAAATGGGCTGGGTTTCATTTCATGAAGGCAAAATAGAAGCTACACCAGAAGGCAAAAAGGCTCTAAAGGAGCAAACTCCTATAGAAAAGCTAATGAAAACAGGCTCTGGTACAGAGCATGAATTAAAAGATCTTGAGAAAAGAAACCTTGCAAAAATAAAAGAAATTAAAACAATCACATACAAACTCACAGGAAAAGGAGAGGATATAGTGCCTTATATTTCTAAAACAGGAGAAGAGTTAGGACAGCTAACTGTTCAAGACATTAAGTCAGGCAAGTGGAAAAAGAAAAAACTCAGGGCATATGATGTCAGCACTCCTGTACCAACAATATATCCTGCAAAATTGCATCCTTACACGAAATTCTTAAACAACATGAAAAAGAAGCTCATAACTTTAGGTTTCCAGGAAATGAAAGGACCTTTTGTTGAATTGGCTTTCTGGAATTTTGATGCACTGTTCATGCCGCAGGATCATCCTGCTAGAGGCATCCATGATATTTATGAATTAAAAAACCCAACCACAGGAACCATAAGCAACAAAAGGGTGATGAAAAGAGTTGAGATGACGCACAAAAATGGATGGATAACAGGCTCTAAAGGCTGGGGCAACTGGGATCAGAAAAACGCAACAGGTCTTGTATTGAGATCACAGACAACCGCTGTATCAGCTCGCACGCTCGCATCAGGAATTAAACCGCCTGAAAAGTTCTTCACAATAAGCAGAAACTTCAGACCAGATGTTATTGATGCAAAACATCTAATAGAATTCAATCATTGTGAAGGCATTGTCATAGCAGAGAGGCTTACTTTCAGGCACCTTCTTGGTTATCTGGAAAAATTCGCTTCAATGGTTGGCATAGAGAGAGTAAGATTCAAGCCAGGTTACTTCCCGTTTACAGAGCCTAGCGTAGAAATGTTCGGAAATCATCCAAAGCTTGGCTGGATAGAGCTTGGTGGTGCTGGCATGTTCAGGCCAGAGGTAACAAGACCTCTTGGCGTTGATTATCCAGTGTTGGCATGGGGTCTTGGCATAGACAGATTAGCAATGATAAGTCTCGGATTAGATGATATCAGAAAGTTGTTCAGTTCGGATCTAGATTTCCTAAGGGAAAGCAAGATGCTGTAATTGTTACAAAAATTCATGGGAGAAAAAATGCCCACAATAGAATTGGATTTAATTGATTTGAAGAGAATGCTGGAAGTTCCAGACGAAGAGCTAGAAGAATTGTTGTTCCTGAACAAGGTAGAAGTAGAAGAAATTGGAATGACTGATGCAAAAGTAGAAATAACACCAGACAGACCAGACATGTTCTCTGTTGAAGGCATTGTCAGACAGCTGAAATCATGGCTTCTCAAAACCAAAGGATTGCCAGAATATTATGTTGCAAAACCTAGCATAGAACTGAAAAAATCACATCTCACTGTCCGTCCTTGTATAGCATGCGCTTATGTTTCCAATCTTGACTTTACAGATGAGGCAATAAAATCTTTCATGCAGCTAGAAGAGCAAATTGACAAAACAATAGGAAAGAACAGGGAAAAATCATCCATAGGAGTTCATGACATCAGCCAGGTAAAACCGCCATTCACATACAAAGAAGTTAGCACTAATACAAAATTCGTTCCATTGGGCTACACGAAAGAAATGACAATAAAGGAAATACTAAAAGATCATCCAAAGGGGAAAGAGTATGGTCATCTTGCTTCAGGTGAGAAGGTTCCGATAATAGTTGATAAAGAGGGAACAATTATCTCATTTCCACCAATAACTAATGCAAAAATTACCCAGGTTAAGCCAGGAACAAGAGAGTTATTCATTGACATAACAGGAACAGACGAGAACAGTGTTAACAATTCATTGAATATTCTGGTAACAGCGCTAGCAGATCGTGGCGGAAGAATAGAAGCCGTCAGAATCGGCAAAAACATAACGCCAAATCTGCAGCCAAAGGTAATGAAATTTGATCTTGATTATGCCAGACAGGTGCTTGGTTTAAACGAAGATAATAACAAAATGAAACTCCTTTTAGAGAGAATGAATTATGGTTTCGACATAGAGAACAAAAAACTGTTCATTCCTGCTTACAGATCAGACATACTGCATCCAATAGATGTTGTAGAAGACATTGCAATAGCATACGGCTACAACAATTTTGTTACAGAGTTTCCAATGCTTCCATTCATAGGAAGCAGGCATCCTTTAGAGGAATTCTCAGACAATGTGAAGCTCTTGATAGTGGGTTTGGGTTTCCAGGAAGTTCTAAATTTCACACTAATTTCAAAAGACAGGCAATTTAAAAAAATGAACCAAACAGCAAGAGGTTTTGTGGAAATAAAAAATCCAGTATCAAGTGAATATGATATTTGCAGAACATCACTGCTACCATCCTTAATAGGAAACCTTTCAGCAAACAAGCATAGAAGATATCCTCAAAAGATTTTCGAAGTTGGCGATGCAGTAGTATTAGACAGCCAATCAGAGACAAAAACCAGAAACAGCAAGAAGCTCTGCGTTGTCGATGCGCATTCCAATGCGAATCTAGCAGAGATCATATCAATCATCAATTCGATTACATCTAATCTGGGAATAAAAACAAGAGTAAAAAACCATGACAATCCCTCTTTCATAAAGGGCCGATCAGGCGTTGTGCTTTTAGGAAACAGCAACAAAGAAATAGGCCATTTCGGCGAGATTAATCCAAAGGTCCTGGAAAACCATGACCTGAACACGCCCGTAGCAGCACTAGAGCTGGATCTGGATCTTATTTTTGAAAAGTTTAAGAAATAATTACTTTATCCACCCAAGCATTCTTTGTCCTACGCTGTACTTTGGTTTTTTGTATTCGCCTGCTATTAATGTTTCTGCAATAGCTCTGAATTCTCTTGAAGCCTTGCTGCCTGGTTTGTATGTCACAACAGGCTCCTTGTTCCCTATAGATTTTCTAACATTTTTGTCTTCATGAACAAGTCCTAGAATAGGAAGGTTTAAGAACTCTTTGACGCCATCTATTGAAAATTCATACGCTTCGTTTTTTATTCTGTTTACAACAACACCTAGATTGTGCGTTTCAACTTCGTCTGCTACCTTGTTCAATTTGAATGCGTCTGTCAAAGCCGGAAGTTCAGGGTTTGTTACTGTTATCATTTCATCTGCAACCTCTATTGCAGACATTGCTTCTTGGCCCAGACCAGCCATTGCATCTATCAGTATGAAGTCAGCGTCTCCTATCAATTTGTAGATAACGCTCATTAGCTGCTTTGGCTTTACTGTCATTCTCTTCGCGAGCGAGATGTCTGCTGGAACAACTCTGAACCCATTTGGATGATGATAAAGAGCATCCTTTATTTTTGCCTTGCCTTTCAAAACATCTTGAAGCGTTATAGGATAAAGCGGTATTCCCAAATGCAGGCCAAGGTTTGATGTGTGCATATTGCTGTCTATAACAACAACATTCTGGTCAAGCTCTGTTAGAGCTGTTGCGACATTAGAAACAACTGTTGTTTTACCAACCCCACCCTTTCCTGAAGCAACGCATACGATTCTAGTCATTAACCAACACCTTGATTTAAACTATTAACTAATAATGATACCAATTATTTCATTTTAAGTATTATAAATCTGTTGTCTTTTTGCCAAGTGATTGAACGGACCCGAGGCGATTTTCTTCAGAGGAGGTATCGGAACCGGATCCAATATCCTCACAGGTTCTGATTCGAACGCCCGACCTAAAGCTTAGGAAGCTTTCGCTCTATCCAGCTGAGCTACGGGCCCAACACACAATTATCAGCTCTATTTGCTAATTTATGCGAACGACTGCATGCAATTTACATAAGTCGTCAAACTATTGTAATGCTCTTGTAATGCGTTTTATAACCGCTTAAATTGTTTTTATCTAAATTCATTTTATGAAACTGGCATATATATTATTGATAATAATTGTTTTGATTGTTTCTATAGCAGGAATTACGTTTACTGGTCAATTAGTGGGCAATTATGAAAATATAGAGACAAAAAACCAAGATGATATAAGAGCAGAGATTGATCCGGAAAGGGTTGGTTTAGAAGAAATGCAAACATGCCTGGAAGAATGTGATGATGAAGACCCTTGCACAGAAGATTATTGCAACGAAGAAACAGACTACAAATGCGTTTATATTGGAATAGATTCACCAGAATGCATCTGTGGTGAATGCGATGATTTTGATGATTGCACTATGGATTTTTGCAACAAAGATACAGGCAACTGCGAATATGCATCAAAGGAAACCTGTTGCGGTAATGGAAACTGTGATAACGGTGAAACATTTGATAGCTGTTCAAAAGACTGCCTTGATTGCACAGACTATGATTCATGCACAACAGATTCGTACAGTTACGAATATGAACAGTGCATGCACGAAGATGCAGAAACATGCTGCGGCAACAATGAATGCGAAGAAACTGAAGATAACTCAAATTGTCCAGAGGATTGCGAACAGCAAGAAGGAGAAAGTTCTGTTTTTGATATTCTGATAAACGAGATTCTAATAAATCCTTCAGAAGGAGCGGAATGGTTGGAATTATACAATCCAACAGCTTATGATATTGACATAAGCGGAACCTGGATAGATGATATAATTGATGGAGGAAGAAATCCTCAACAAATAAAAGAAAATTCAATAGTTCCAAACCACGGTTTCTTGGTAATAGAAATAACAAAATACAATACAAGTTATTTCAATAACGATAAAGATGATGTTAATTTCATTGACGCAGATGGAACAACAATTATCGATTCATATTCTTACATTTTTGGAAGTTCAATAGAAAAAGATTATAGTTTGTATCGTTTACCTAATGGTGGAGAATGGCAATCAGAGCCTACAGACAATCCAACAAAAGGAAGCAGTAATGTTTAATCTCTGCAGGTTTCACATATCCATCGTCCGGCTATATTTTTGAGATCATCAGAATAAGATTCGCATGTTTCGCATATGCCTGATATTATTTCTGTTGGTTTTGCTACACGTTCTACTCGATCTTTCAGTTTTTCAGATAATATGTTTATTAATTCCGGCGAAACTAGCAGAATTTCTTTCTCAGAAACTATGCCAACAAGCTTCCCGTCTTTTAGTACAGGCAACCTTTTAACACCTTTTTTTATCATCATGCGTGTCACCTTAAGCATATCATCTTCAGGCGCTACTGTCACGAGCTTTCTTACAGGCTTCATGTCAGAAATCTTTACATTTTTTGGGCTCCTGCCTTCTGCCACTACCTTAACAATATCTTCGTTTGTTACTATGCCGATTGGTTTGTTTTTTTGAGTTACAACCACAGAACCAATTCTGTTGTTAGTCATTATCTTAGCAGCGTCACTTAATGTTAATTCTGGATTAACAGTTACAACATATTTTTTCATTATGTCCTTAATTTTTACCATAATATATAATGGTTGTTTAATATTAAAACTGTTTTGAACCAATTAACCAATTGGAACAAGGATCCTATAAGAAGAGCTGAGGGGCAAAAGGCATTATCACTAAAAAAGCTCCCAGAATCATCATAATAACTCCAACACCAATAATTTTTCCGTTCAGCTTGTCCATAAAATCATACATTAAAAAGCTAAAGATGAATCCCCACCCAAATAGAACAACTCCTAAAAACATGCTCCAGGTTGATGTTACAATGCCTGATGCGAACAGCATCCACATTAAAACAAGGACTATTATTGACAAAATGGGTATGAACTTGTTCACTTCTGCATATTTCCCTGCTCCATACAGAACAGCGAAAGAAATTAATATGCCGGTGACAAATAGCAAACCAACGCCTAATGCTAGCCAAGCCACAATCAACAACATAACCGGTATCAATAAAGCCATTATAAACTTGTTCATGATGAAGAATTGAAATGGGGGTTTATATATTTTTCATCTTTTCAAAAAGCAATTTTCTCTGATTTGGATCTGAAAGTGTTTTACACCTATCTATTTTTTTGACAGCCTCTTTGGTTTTGAGTAAAGTGAGCAATTTATATCCATTAACAAATTATTGTTATGAAGATTGAATATACAAAACATGCGAAAGAAAAGTTGGATGATAGAAAAATACCGAAAAGTATTGTTGAATCAATACTCAAAAAACCCGACAAAACAATTGAAACAAAATTTGGAAGAAAAATAGCACAAAAAGCAATTGATGATAAACTATTAAGAATAGTTTATGAAGAGCAAAAAGGTATTTATATAATAATTACTGTATATTACACAAGACCAG
>JAHIRU010000034.1 GCA_018818465.1 Nanobdellota archaeon | reverse complement strand
TTTTCTCCACGATAACCTAACGCACCTCTAGGATAAAGCAATCTTGTATTCTTGAATCCTTTGCTTGGTGGATTCAATCTAAACACAGGCTTAATGCCAGTTTCTTTTCCATCAAGTATTTTCTTTGCAATATCCTTTACGTCTTTCTTATCAACTCTCTTATCTTTGACAAGTCTTCCTCTCTTGTAGACCATTTTTTCTATCATTTCGTTAGAAACATCACCCCAAGTTACATAACCTGCTGCTCTTTTAGCCATTCCTTCTAACTCAGGTTTTTTTGGAATAATGACACAATGATTGACTTTGTGAAGCATCAATAATTCCAAGGTACTCTTTATTTTTCTTTCTGTGTTGATGCCGCCTCTAATTCTAATAACAGCTAACAAAGCATTATCTACTTTTTTAGTTTCTTTTTTTTCTGTCATAAGCTACCCTTTGTTCTGTTAAGATTTTTCAATGCAGTGAAGACAGCAAAGGCTAAATTCATTCTAGTTGCTGTTGCACCGTATGTTTTTACCCAGATATCTTTAATTCCAGACAACTGAAGAATCTTTTTCGTTGCACCATCAGCTACTATGCCCACGCCTTTAGGAGCAGGTTTTAGAACAGCGCGAACAGAACCTATTTTAGCAGTTGTTTCAAACGGAATAGAATGATTCCCAGGGCATGCACATTCCCAGCTGCCACAGCTTCTTCTCACTCTAACAACATTAAGTTTTGCTTGTTTTGCTGCCTTTTCTATTGCTATACGATGCTCTCTTGAGCTTGCTTTACCTATGCCAACAATACCGTTCTCATTTCCTACAACAATAACAGCAGTTAATTTGAATCTACGACCAGATTTATGCATTCTTGATGTTTTCTTTGTAGCAGTTCTCTTTATGCCACCACCCTTTCCAGGAGTGCCACCAATGTAAATAACTTCCTGTTTTAGATCAGGGATGAGATGATCAATAATTTCAGGCTCAAGAATGAGTTCACCCTTCTCTAAAATTTCATCAACATTAGAATAATTGCCTTTGAGCACCTTTTTCCCTAAAACGGTTTTAGGTATCCATTCTTTAACTTCTTCAAATCTTTTTCTAGTGAAACCTCTTCTAAATCCGCCTTTACTATTACCTCTTCTAAAGTCTCTTTTGTCATTCTTATCCTTTTCTTTCACTTCTTTTTTAGTATTTTTTTCTTTTACCATTCAATCACTTGTACCTGCGTCTTGATTTTATCTTCTCAATTCGATTCAAAACAGCTCTAGCATTACTATAACTATGCAAGTAGTCTTTTAAAATGTTTTGCCAAGCTGGATTTAAATACTTAAAATGAGCCGATTTTAGCGCTTCATATAGCACATAGAGATCAACAGCCTTATCTTCTACCTTCTCAGAGTATTTTCCAAGACCAAAGTCCACTATATATAATTTGTTTTTAGGTTCGTTTGTGAGCATGAAATTGGATGTAGTTAAATCACCGTGTATAATGTTGTTCTGGTGCAACAATGCAATGTTTTTACCTATTAGTTTATAAACATTTTTTTTATCTTTTTCTGAAAGATCGTTTAAAACATCCTTCACTTTCTTCCCATCAATGAATTCCATAATTATTTTAGAATCTTCATTATCCAAAACAAACGGCACATTTACTCCACTGCGTCGGGATCTGTTGAGCAGTGATTCCTCATGTTTTGTCCTTTTTTTTCGGATTTTCTCATCTAATTCTGGAAGGCGATAACCTTTTTTTATTCGTTCCTTTACTAAAACCTGCTTACCATCTCTTTCCTTCAAGTACAATATCGCTTCAGCACCGTGATAAATTGGTTTCATAAGAATATATTGAAGTTAGCATAAAAATAAAGCATGAGAAAGTTGGTAATTTTATTAGTTTTAACAACAATTTTGGTTTTTGTACCAATTGCATCAGCAGAGACTTTTACTGATTCTACAGAAGATGATTTCAATTCAGGTGGGCATGATAAAACTTATTGGAGCGATAACGGTTATATCAAGCTCGGATTAGGAAATGAAACAGGAACTTTCACTAGCAGGGTTTTTGAGGCAGATTATGAATCCATATGGCAAAGATTTGTGTGGGGAGAGACATATTCTTATGGTGATGCATTGCCTGATGACGAAGAGAACATAGGCGATCTGAACATGACAGGAAATGTTCTATTGTATCATCTAGATGAAACAAGCGGTACAAATGTTGCCGACTCTTCAGGCAATGGTTTTGATGGTACGAATGTACAATATGTTGAAGTAGGGCAATCAGGAAGATTTAGCAATTCTTATTACTTTGACAAAGACGGTGGTAATCTTATTTCAATACCTTCATCAGTTCTGAATGAAAAAACCAATTTCACATTTGAAGCCTGGTTTAAAACAGTTGATGGTGGCACGCAGGCACTTGTTTCAGGAGCTAATGCAACTTCAAACAACCAATTTTTAATTTATTTTACCAGCAGTACAAAAGTTAGTTTATATCTAGAAGGAACTAATTATGCGCATACTATAACATCGATAAGCGATGGTCAATGGCATCATATTGTATGGACTCGTTATGCTGTTACTGCATTGCAGACGCTATATTTTGATGGAAACATTGTTGGAATAAATTTTGTACCCGTAACACCATTAGACATAGATGTTGGCGGACTTGTTTTAGGAGAAGAGCAAGACAGTGTGGGTGGAAGTTTTGATATAAATCAATCCTTTGAAGGAAACATAGACGAAGTTGCCTTTTATGATCGAGCGTTGAATGAAGAAGAAGTATTAACCAGATATAAAAGAGGCATTATGGAGATTAAATTCCAGATGCGTTCTGATGATGATAATTCTAATTGGGGTGTTTTTGAAGGTCCGGACGGAAGTCAATACACCTACTTTACAACAAACGACAACACAGATCTTATTGTTGATAACAACAAGTATTTTCAGTATAAAGCCTATTTTTCCACAGAAAATGGTATTTATTCGCCTCAATTAGAAAATGTTAGTATAGAGTATGAATTTTCTAATCAGCCACCAACTCAACCATTATTAACGTCTCCTGAAAACGGCAGCTTATCTGATGAGTTAAGTTCCATTGGTTTAGGATACATTTCAACTGATCCTGAAAATCAAGACATTACATACTATGTTTATGTCTATCCAATAAGCGGTTCTCAGTTGAATGAAACAAATTTAATTTATGCAGGTCTTAACGAATACACAAGTTTCCTTCCAACAGCATTCATAAAATATTATTGGAAGGTTATAGCCAATGATGGCATAGCCAATTCCTTCCCATCTAAGGAAGGAATGTTTGAATTCAAAGAAGATATAACACAGCCTGTTATAAACAATGAAGAAATAAATGAGAACATAACAGAGGGTCAAATAGTCACTGTTACAGCCAACATAACTGATGAACATCAGATAACAGCACTGTTGAATGTTAAAAATCCAAGCAGTGTTATAAGTGTTTATTCTATGTCAAATCAGGCAGGTTTGTGGAAGGCTATTTTCATTGCAGGCGAACCAGGAAGCTATCAATTCAAAGTTAATGCATCGGACAATTTTGATAACTCAAACAACGGTAGGCAATGGATAGATTTTATCATAAGTACATCACCTGTTTGTGATAGCGATGATATTTGTGAACAGAGCGAAGGAGAAACCTATGAAAACTGCGCAGCTGATTGTTGTCAAGAGAATCAAACAAAAGCATGCGGTTCAAACATAGGTGCTTGTTTAGAAGGAGAAAGGAGTTGTCAAACAAACGGTAATTGGGGAGTTTGTGTTAACGAGACAGGCCCGGTCAACGAAATATGCAATAACATAGATGATGATTGTGACAGTCAAATAGATGAAGATTTAGAATGTGATGAATGCAGTAATAATGAAACAAAAGCATGCGGTTCAAATGTAGGTGCGTGCGAAGAAGGTTCAACGACCTGTTATAATGGACATTGGGGGCAATGTACTGGTGGTCAAGGATCTGTTAGTGAAATATTAGATTTAATAGACAACGATTGCGATGGTGAAATGGATGAAGGTTGTGTTTGTTCAGAGGGGGAAATGGATATCTGCGGTTCAAACATAGGTGCTTGTGAATACGGTGCATCAACTTGTGAAAATTGTCAGTGGGGAGCATGCAAAAATAACATAGGTCCAGCCGAAGAGACATGTAATAATGATATAGACGATGATTGCGACGGCGAAACAGATACTGATTGTCAAACAGAAGAAGAGGTTATAATTCCACCAGAAGGGGAGGGTTCTGATGAAACGCCTGAAGGCGGTTTGTTCGGCCAAGAGCCGTTTGGTTTGCCACCTGGATCATGGGCTATATTAATAGCAGCAATTGTAATGGCGATAATAGGAATTGTTGTGCATCTAAAAAGCAAAAAGGGAGAGAAAAAATCAAAAGAACAGAAGCCTAAGAAAGAAGATTCTAAAAAGAAAGAAGAACCAAAACAGGACGAACCTCCTAAAGAAATACCTAAAGAACTTCCAAAAGAACCGCCAGAATCAGAAGGCGGAGATGAATTAATAATCACAGGACAGTTAAAGTATATTGCAAGAAAGTTTTTGCATAGACTGCAGGAACTGCAAAAAATTAATAAAAAATAGATTTAAAACAACAAACAAAGGGTGTTATATGGCTAAAATAAATGAAAAAGATGAACAAGGTTTAAAGTATAAGAAGAGCCAGTGCAGTGACTGGTATACAGAAGTTGTCCAAAAAACAGAATTGGCTGATTATGCTGCTATAGCTGGATGCATAGTTTTTAGGCCTTATAGCTATGCAATCTGGGAAAAAATAAGAGAAATTTTTGATAAAATGATTAAAGAAACCGGTCATGAAAATGCTTATTTTCCGTTATTTATACCTGAAAGATTCCTTAAAAAGGAAGCAGATCATTTCTCGGGATTTATTCCTGAGGTTGCCTTTATTGAAAAGAAGGAAGACGATTCTGAAAGATACGCTTTACGGCCAACCAGCGAAACCATTATCTATGATTCATACGCAAAATGGATTCGATCATGGAGAGACCTGCCTCTATTGCTTAATCAGTGGTGCAATATAGTTAGATGGGAGGTAAAAGCAACCAGGCCTTTCCTGAGAACAAGAGAATTCCTATGGCAGGAAGGACATACAGTTCATATATCTGAAGAGGAAGCAGAGAAAGAAGTTACAAGCATACTATCTATGTACGTCGACCTCATTCAAAACTATTTAGCAATACCTGTATTAACTGGAAAGAAGACTGAAACAGAGAAATTTGCCGGTGCGTTGCGTACTTATACTCTGGAATCTTTGATGCCGGATGGCAAAGCCCTCCAGATGGGCACGAGCCATAATCTGGGGCAGAATTTTGCAATAGCGTTCAACATAAATTTTGTGGATAAAAACATGAAAGAGAAATACGCGTGGACAACAAGCTGGGGCATTTCTACAAGATTAATAGGCGCTTTAATAATGATGCACGGCGATGACAAGGGATTGATCTTGCCACCAAAAATAGCGCCTATACAGGCTGTTATTGTGCCTATCTACAAATCTAAAAACAAGAAAGAAATCCTAAAAGCCGCGACTAAGCTAAAGAAAAAGCTGGGCAATTTTTCTGTTAAAATTGATGATAGAGATTACTGTACGCCCGGCTGGAAATTTAATGAATGGGAAATGAAAGGCGTTCCGTTAAGAATTGAAATAGGGCCAAAAGATATCAAGCAACAACAAGCCATACTTGTTAGAAGAGATACCGGTGAAAAGGAAGCAGTCAAACTTTCTATAATAAAAAAAATTGCAATCATGAAGTTGGAGCAGATTCAAAACAACCTCTTCAAAAGAGCAAAGAAATTTCTTGATAGCAATATATATGAAGCGACTAACTTCAAAAGTTTTGAAGACATCATTAAAAAAAAGAAGGGCATGGCTAAAGCCAAATGGTGCGGAGAATCCAAATGTGAAGAGGAGATTAAAGACAAAACAGGCGCCACAACCAGGCTGATTATTTCCGGAAAAAAAAGAGTTGCTGGTAAATGCGTGCACTGCAGCAAAAAAGCTAAAGAGACTGTATATTTTGCAAAGGCTTATTAGTATTTATTCTTTGTGTCACAATTATGCAACATAATTGTTTCATGCTCTAATCAATTACATAAAACTTTTCGCAAGACATCTTTGCGAAATTGGAACCAGTAGGGAATGTTAAATGATTAGGGGATTTTATCTTTATCTAATTCTATATAAGGTGGCGACATCATGAAAAAAAGAAAAGAAGAGCTTTTCAAAGAAGCTTTGTCATATGTTATTGAAGCTATCAAACCCATAACCAATAATAAGGTAGTGGTTACTATCAAAGAACTTTATATCATTGCTGATAAAGTCGGTGATTACATTCAAGATTTTGAAAAAAGTGATTTTTTTGATGGCGATGAAAACCTAGCAAAACAAATGAAAGAATGTAGAGAAAATTTAGCTGGCGACCAGATAAGGATTTTAGAGGCGCTAGTTTATTTTTCTAATTACATTGAAGCTGTTGTGGAATCTCTTGAAAAGAAAACTATACAAGGAAGGCTTTTCATTACATCAGTTCCTGTTGTTCTTTCTGAAGGCGATGAAAACAATGTAGCTTCTTTCTTAAAGTCAATTATTGGTATTGGTTTGCCAGCCAAAGCAATTAAGTATGAAAATGCCAATGGTATTGGTTTTTATGAAGATGTTGGAGATAATCTGGATTTTTTCAAAAAATTGCTTAAGCGATACAGAGAAGATAACAAGAATGGAAATCTTCCAGCCAAAGTTTATTTGGTGATGGAAGGTGAGCCATACCTTGAAGAATAGGGGAAAAAACTTTCTATTTTATCAACTACAGGAGAGGTTCGTGAAATGCCGTCAATCAAAATCACAGCAGGAATCATATTATCATTAATTGTAATTGCATTGCCAATTGTATACCGTAAATTAAAGCGCACGCTTGATGCGTTTTAATTCAGAAAAGAAGGACAAAAAATAAAAATGTTTTGATCAGCGGAGCAATCCGCTTTTTTAGTTCCATCTGTCAATAAAAAGGGATATCAATATTCGTAGTCTAAAACAAGTTCATTTTTATCATTCCGCATCTGCAAATGGTCGCCATCATTATTCCACACTGCTTGGATGATCTGTCCCCAATATAATTTTGTTTCACTGTCTTCGCCTGAACCAGTGTAGAGTTTAAAAGTTGTCTTGTTTTCAATCACAAAACTGTCAAAAACATAGGTCTTTTCTGTTGCGTCAGAGAGTTTCCACCCCGTCAGCTCTAAGGGATAAGTACATTTATTTCTAAATTCAATATATTCGCCATTTAGGTTTTCATTATCGTCTCCTGCGGCGTTATATTGGAACCATGAAATGCCGATGCAGAAGCCATTCTCTATGCTTTCATATTGCCATATACCTAGATTATTGTCATGGGCATAACTCTGCGCTGTGCGCAGCTCACTTTCGTACCTGTGATCTGGTTCGATTATATACGCAAAAGCGTAGCCTTCTTTGACCATAAGTATGTTGATGTTCTGTCTGTTCAATATAACGTTCCTTAGCAGGCGGTCATACTTGTCTCTATTAGTCTGATCGCTCTCTAAGAGCACGCTCTTTCCCTCTACAAGCTCGCGTAATCTCTCACTAGCTTCACTATAAAGTAACTGTCCTTTCTCAGGTGTATCTATTCCTAGAAGTCTCACTCTTTCCTCGTTCTCTAATTCTACTGTATCACCATCTATTACGCGCGTAATGAGAACTAGATTTTCTGTATCTATGTTTTGTTGTGGTTGCATTACAAAAACAATAGAAACAACTATAACAAATAAAACAATAAGTATTATTATCAGAGAATAACGAGACATATTTAACGGTTATTATATAAATTAAAATAGTTATCAGGTGAGTGTTTATGTTCGAAGGCAAGCGATGGGACAAATCTTTTGAAGAACCTGTAAGAAAAAAATGGAAAACCAGCAGTATCTTTAAGTTTGATCCTAAAACAAAGAAACCTGTTTTCTCAATAGATACTCCGCCACCATATGTTAATACTCCTATACATTTGGGGCATGCTACAACTTATGTTATTCAAGACATCATAGCCAGATATAAGAGGATGCGCGGTTTTGAAGTGCTGTTCCCCCTTGGTTTGGATAGAAACGGTCTGCCGATAGAAATGGCTGCAGAAAAGAAATTTGGAGTTTCTGCTACAGAAATGGAAAGGGGAAAGTTCATTTCTTTATGTGAAAAAATGCTTAAAGAAACAAGCACAGAATCAACTGATAATTTTTACCAACTTGGTGTTTCATTCAATTCTTGGCAAAGAGGTGAAAAGCCAGGCGATGTTTATTACACAGATTCAGATGAATACAGGGCACTGACGCAAGCGACTTTCATTGATATGTGGAACAAAGGATTGATATACGAATCAGACAGAATTAATAACTATTGTCCTGATTGTCAAACTACAATAGCAGATTCAGAAATACAATACAAAGATTTACCATCAACATTTAATGATATTAAATTCAAAGTTAAGGAAACAGGCGAGGACATAATAATAGGCACGACAAGGCCAGAACTTATCTGCACATGTGTAAGAATTCTTTACAATCCAAAAGATGCTCGTTACAAGCATCTAAAAGGCAAGACTGTTGTAACGCCAATATACAAAAAGGAAATTCCTATAAAAGCGCACCCATACGCAAAGATGGATAAGGGCACAGGCATCATGATGGTTTGCTCTTTTGGTGACTATGAAGACGTTCGCTTCTTCCGTGAAGAGGGAATAGATCCTATAATAGCAATTGAAAAGAACGGAAAAATGAATGAAAATTCTGGTTTCTTGAAGGGAATGAGAGTCAAAGACGCCAGGGAAAAAATAATAGAGAAACTGAAAAAAGAGAACTTTCTTGTAAAGCAGGAAAAAACAATGCACAGAACGCCTATATGCGAAAGAAGCAAAACACCGATAGAATTCATAGGAATGCCTGAATACTATTTGAAACAAATGAATTATCTTGGAAAAATGAATGACATTGCAAAAGAAGTTAATTTTTTTGCTCCACAATCAAGACAGTTTTTGCTTGATTGGATAAACACAGTTTCAATGGATTGGCCTATTTCAAGAAGAAGATTCTATGCAACAGAGATACCTTTATGGTACTGTAAAAAATGTAAGGAAATTATTGTTCCTCCGAAGGGAAAATATTACAGGCCTTGGAAGCAAAAACCTCCTGTCAAAAAATGCAAATGCGGATCCGTTGAGTTTGTTCCAGAGACAAGGGTTTTCGACACCTGGTTTGATTCCTCAATATCACCGCTCTATATATTGAAATATCCTTCAAAGTTTTTCGACAAAGCAAAACAATGCTCATTGCGACCGCAGGGAAGAGAAATAGTAAGAACTTGGTTATACTACACGCTTCTAAGATCTTTCCAATTAACAGGAAAAAACATATTCGAGAACGCATGGATACACTATCATGTTGTTGATGAAAGCGGAATAAAGATGTCAAAATCTTTGGGCAATATGATTTATCCTCCAGAGATAATTGAAAAGTTCGGTGCGGAGCCTTTCAGGGCTTGGTGCACTTTAGAAGGAAACATAACAACATCAGATATGCGTTGTTCTTTTGAGCGCATAGAAGGCGCTTCAAAGTTCTTGACAAAACTTTGGAATGTTGCACGCTTTGTATCGCTTTTCGGCAACCAACCACAAAAATACAAGCTTCTGCCTGCAGATGAATGGATATTAAAAGAATTAAACAAGCTTGTAGAATCAACAATAACATCTTATGATAATTTCGATTTTCATGGACCCATGTCACAAATAAAGCATTTCATATGGGACACTTTCGCTTCTCATTACATTGAAATGGTAAAAACGCGCGCATACAACCAGAACAAACAATTTAGCAAAGAAGAGCAGAGTGGTGCAATTTTCGCATTGAATCATGTTCTTGACACACTTCTGCTATTAACAGCGCCTGTAATACCTTTCATAACACATAAAATATACAGAAGCATGAGAAGAAAAGACATAGAAAAGCAGAGTTTCCCTGAACCTGAAAAGAAATACCTAAAGCTTGATCTGCCATTCAAAACAGAAGAGCTGGAGGAAGCAAATGGAAATATCTGGAAAGCAAAAAAGGACAAAGGCCTCTCATTACGCACGCCTCTAAAAGAGGCAACAATACCAAAAGGTTTAAGCTGTTTAGAGCAGGATCTAAAACTAGCGCATGGTATTGAAAAGCTAACTTATGGAAAAATGTTTAGGGTTAAGTTTTAATCGTGATATTCTTTTAAATTTTCTATGTTTTTAGCAAAAACAGATGTTGCTTCATTAATATCATGAGTTTCATAAGAATATGGCATTTTAGTTTTAGAAATTCCATATTGTTTGAATATAAAATCTCCATTTTCATCATATTGCAGGCAAAAGCGTATGTGTCCATGAGATTCGTTTGTGCCATGTTTAACAAAGTAATAAATTCCATCACCTTCACCAAAATTACCATATCTACCCCAATGAGTATCTAATTTGTACAACTCTTCGTTTGTTTCCAATCTTGATTGAATTCCCTTAAAATCTATTTTTTCATCTAACTGTTTCTTTATTTGATCTCCTATTTCTCCAACATATTCAACTATTTCATTAGTCATATTAACTACTTTATAGTGACTATTTATAAAGGTTACGGTCATTTTGAGCTTAAAACGTGCGCATTTTTAAATAACAACGCGAATCATAACAGATATGGCTCGAAGCAGAAATTGTAGTGATTTAAGAAAAAATTATTATGAAGTAAAGGAAAAAGTAGATGCATTAAGGGATCTTTATGGACCACTTGAAGATTCTATTTTTTCAAAAGAAACAGAAAGAATTTTAAGTGATATGATGGGTTCAATTATTTCATCCGAGTCGTCTATTAATGATGATATTGAAAAGAGAAATAGAGACGTGTATTTTGAAAATAGAAATTTGTTGCTTGATTATCTTCAATTAATAAAAACTTATCATCCGTTTAGATGCCATGAAATAGAAAAAGATTTTGGATACATGAGTATGAAAACAGAACCTTTTGATAAATATATTGAAAACGCTTCAAATGAAATGCAAAGACTCAACTAAAAACTTTTTTTATACCTCTGAAAACAAATATTCACTATGATAGAAATAGTATTCCTGGGGACGGGTTCTGCTGTTCCTAGCAAGAAGAGAAACGCCAGTGCTATATGGTTGCATTACGACACTGATTTCTTGCTTTGGGATTGCGGTGAAGGAACTCAGAAGCAGATGATGACAGCCAGAGTTAGCTTTATGAAGATCAAACGTATTTTCATTACGCATTGGCATGCTGATCACTGGGCAGGACTTATAGGGCTAACACAAACAATGAGCCTTGAAGGTAGAAAGAAGCCTCTTTACATTTACGGTCCAGATGCAGAAAGATTTGTCAATAACATAAAAGATTTAGATTACCGTGGACAGCGTTTCCAAATTATTCCTAAAAATGTACCCTACGAAGGAAATGAAATAACAAAAATCGTTGAAGAGGATAAATATGACATTCTCTCAGCTCCAATGAATCACACCGTGCCTTCGGTAGCATATTGTTTCAAAGAACATGATGCATGGAATGTTGATTTAAAGAAATGTGAAAAGTATGGTCTTAAACAGAGTCCGCTTGTAGGCAAACTTAAGAAAGAGGGAAAAGTAGAGATAGGCAAAAAAACAATCATGCTTGAAGATGTTTCCAATCTAAAGAAAGGACTAAAAATTGTTTACACAGGCGACACAAAGCCATGCAAAAATCTGGACGAAATTGTAAAAGATGCTGACTTGCTTATCCATGACTCTACATTTTTAGATGAAAAGCATAACAGAATGCACAGTGGAGCAAAGGGAGCTGGTCTTCTTGCTAAGAAATCTGGCGTAAAGAAGCTGATTCTGACGCATTTCTCTAGACGCTATGTCGATGTCAAACCTCTCATAGAAGAGGCAAAAAAGAACTTCAAGAACACTATTGCAGCAGAAGACTTCATGCGCGTTAAGTTGAAGAGATAAGCAAGAGTAGAAAGCTTTATAAACAATGTTACTATTACATAGTTGTTAATATATTAAATAGTAGAGTTGATAGAATGGAAGATGAACCAATTGTAATTAGATATCCTAGAATTCCTCCAACAGGTGAGGATTTTCTAGCTGGTAAAATTCAAGGTGAAATTAATAAACATTATAGTAGAGAATTTAACTTTGAAGACGGACTTGCTATTGCTAGAGAAATTTATAATGGTTTTGATATTATAGAAACATTCAAAAAACACGATATTCCTGAAAGCCAATATAGTAACCTTTTAAAAGATATAGATATTCATTTTTATATAGCTTTGTCAACTGCTTTAGAAAGAATATATGAAGAAATGCATGAAGACGATGAAAACCAAAGTGAATATATAAATAATTTTTTCGATAAATTAGATTTTACAGAAAATCCTCTTGAATTGTTTAAAGAATCAGATATACCTAAATCTGAATATGCAGATCTTTTAAAAAAGACAGATTTGTATAAAAAAGCACTTTTTGTAAAAATTACACAAAACATAATAGAAAAATTACCTTTATTTTTTTCTGAAAGCACTCCAAGTTAAGTGTTTATAAATGTTACCGTAATGCTTATAAGTCAGCTTGTGTTTGTTTTGTTATGGGAAACTACAAATACATTACAAATAGAATTCTGAAAAACAAGGCAGAAGAGGAAAAGGGATTTCTAAAAACAAGAGTGCCTAACGATTCAGACATCGCTGAAGGCATGTACAAATGTCCAGAATGCGAAAACCAAGGAAAAATAAATCAGGAATGGAAAAGACCATTTTCAGTCAGATGTGAAAAGTGTAATTTTTTGATGAGAATATCAAAGCTAAAAGACGAAATTAAAAAAGAAAAGGCAAAAGAAAAACTGAAAAAAAAGAATAGTCAGTAACCCTTGTATTTCCTTTTCTTATGTTTTTTGAAATAATAGACAGTACCAGCTATTGCGGCTATAATCACTATTATAACAATTGCAATCATCAGTGTTGGATTCTCAGGATCAGATATATTTTCTGAAAAATTTGATGTAAAATCTTCTATAATATCTGCTATTGTCTCTTCTGGTTCTTTTATTCTGTCTTCATCTGTTGTAGGAAAATCATCAGCTCCTGAACCACTACTGGTTCCACCACCAGAACTGCCGCCCCCACTGCCTCCTGAACCACCATCAGGTGGTGATGTTGAAAATACGCATTCAGGATTGAACGGAGCTTCTTCATTTTCAGAACAATAAAAACTATCTGTGCATAATTCATTTTTTGTTGTACAATCAGCATTAGATGCAACTACTGCCAAATCATCTGTTGAACAAAAAAGTGATACATCTGCAGTGCAAGAGCACACTGCTGTACTGTTTTCATCTATATAGCATAATCCGTCTGTACCAAGATGGTTGAATGCTGTGCATATGTTATAAACACCTCTTTCAACACAGTCCGTATCTACCTGTCCGTTGAATGCATGCATCTCTTCACTAACTTCTCTGCATTCATGAATCTCTTGGTATTCACATTCTTCTGCTATAGCAAACGGTATGATTAGAAGCAATGCTAATATTAAAAACAAAACCAAAATCTTCATAATTAGTTATTGTAATTCTGAACTTATATTATACCAAAAAAATAATAATTAAACAGGTTATTGATATGGAAAAACGTCTGCCTCTTCTTCCAATGTCACTTGACAAAGCAGTTTCAGCATCAAGGCATTTAATCAGTCTTGGTGATATGCTATCATCCGGGTTTCATTCACTTGCATTTGAATTGGAACAGGCTGGTTTAGATTATGATCCAAGAGAGTGGATAAGTATTGCATTATTTGCAATGATATTTTATTCTGGATGGTTATTTGGTGCTCTTTTCTTGGTGCTATTCATAGCTAAAATAAACATCTTAATGTCATTCGGTGTATCGTTGCTTGTAGGTTTTTCAATAGGTATAACTTCATTTGCTTACATAGTTTTTTATCCAAAACTCTTCGTTGCAAGAAAAGTCAAAGAAGTAGAAAAAAACATTCCCTTTGCTCTAAGACATCTGTTAATAGAGGTTCGTTCTGGTGTACCACTCTTCAATGCTCTATCTTCTATAGCTAGAAGCAATTATGGTCGTTTATCTTTAGAAATGCAGAGAGCTGTTAATGAAATTAACACAGGAAAATCAGAGATAGCTGCATTAGAGATGCTAGCAAGACAAAACCCATCTCTATATTTTAGAAGAATAATGTGGCAGATTGTAAATTCCTTGAAATCAGGAACTGATATAGGTTCTACTATAAAAGAAATAGTTAATCAGATAGGAATGGAGCAGAGTATAGAGATAAAAGAATATGGTGCACAGCTGAATCCAATAGCTTTAATGTACATGATATTTGCTGTCATATTCCCAACACTTGGAATCACGTTTTTACTGGTCATTTCATCCTTTGTAGGTTTGAGCATAAGCTTAGAATGGATATTGTTAGGTATTCTAGGATTTTTATTATTATTCCAATTCATGATAATAGGAATTATTAAAAGTAAAAGACCAATAGGTGTATAGTATGGTTAATCTAAAGAAACATAAGCTAGAGATAATCTTCATGATCAGCGGTGTAGCGTTATTAATTTTTAACTTTCTTTTTATAGGAGTCGAATTTGCTATATTGTCTCCTTTATTAAATGTTGTTGGTGGATTGATAGCTGTTGTTCCAACAACACTTTTGTATTATAAAACACGAAGAAGTAGGGGTCAAATAGAAAGCCAGTTCATAAATTTTATAAGAGATTTAACAGAATCAATCTCAACAGGCATGACTCTGCCTATGGCACTGAATCAGTGCAGTAAAAGAGATTATTTGGCGTTGTCGCCTTATATTAGAGATATTGCATCACAGGTTGACTGGGGCATACCGTTCAGTAAAGCACTTCAAACCTTTGCAAAGAAATCAGAATCCACCTCAATAAAAAGAGCTATAAGTACTATTATAGAAACCTATAAAGTTGGAGGAAAGATAGCAAATACCCTAAAATCTGTCAGTCGTTCGCTTATAACAATAGAAAAAATAAAACAAGAAAGAACAGCATCTGTTCATGCTCAAATACTAACGTCGTATATGATTTTTTTCATATTCATATTTATTTTAGTTATTCTGCAAACTTTTTTAGTTCCAGCGCTTACACCTCCAGATGTGCCCGGTGTTTCTGCTATGCCTTCTCAATCAGGGGGGGTAGATAGCGAATTATATTCAGAAAGTTTCATTAAT
>JAHIRU010000033.1 GCA_018818465.1 Nanobdellota archaeon | reverse complement strand
TTCATATTCATATTTATTTTAGTTATTCTGCAAACTTTTTTAGTTCCAGCGCTTACACCTCCAGATGTGCCCGGTGTTTCTGCTATGCCTTCTCAATCAGGGGGGGTAGATAGCGAATTATATTCAGAAAGTTTCATTAATTTTATTGTAATACAAGGATTGTTTGCTGGTCTGGCAACAGGCAAGATGGCAGAAGGCTCGATAATAGCTGGATTAAAACATTCAATACTATTAGTTGTTGTTGGCTACACCACATTCTCTTTAGCTGTGCAGTTTGAATTTGCAAGTTTGATATAATCTTTTTTTAACCTAAAGAACCATAATATAAAAAGGTGGAATTTTGAAAGGAATATTAAAGGGTCTGTCGCCGATAATAGCTACTGTTGTTATGATAGGAGTTGCTATAACTGTTGGCATAACAGTTTCTAATTGGATTAGCCAATGGACAACAGAGCATATGGAAACAACAACGTCTTCCTGTGCCTTGAACACGAACTATGTTATTGATTCTATAGTATTCAAAAACAGCACTTATACCATGACTGTAAAGATAACGAACAAGAATAGCCAAACACTGTATGGTTTTAATGTGCAGGTAGAAAATGCATCTGATATACTGTTATTCAATTCATCTAATGGTAATGTAACATATTCACCTAATATCTCTTCGTCAAACAGACTAGAAAGAGGACGCTCTGTCTTTGTAAAAGTTAACCTTACAAGAAATCCAACAATGGGAACAAGCGCTAACAGAGTTAAGGTTTTCAATGATGCATGTACTGCTGTTTATACAGAAACAGCAGAAATTTCACAAGAAAGTTAAATCATAAAATCGAATTAAATATCAATATATTTAAACAAGTATGCATAATATTAATTATATGACACGTAAAACCAAAAAAGGTATATCACCATTGGTCGCTGCTATAATGCTTATAGCTTTTACAATGGTGATTGCAGGTATTCTTGCTGGTTGGGCTACTAGATTTACACAGACACAGCAAAGAGAAATGCAATATTGTATAGATGCTCGTGCATTCATTCAAGGTGGAAGTTACACCGCTATTAACGATACCCATGGAACATTGAAACTGGTTGTTTACAACAATGGTAAAGTGCCATTAGACTTTATAGTTCTTTTGACATACAATGATGATACAAGGCATCCAGATGCTCTGATAGAAAAATACAAAAATACATTCAACACATCTAATGGTGAAATAAAAACTTTCAGCATAACACCAATATGGAATGATCTACAAGAGGTCACAATCCAATCACAAAGGTGTATGGGTGCACAGGATTTGCTGCAGAAAGAACACGTAATCGGATTGTAAACAGTAACCAGCTAGGAACAGCAATCCTTTTCCTATTTCTATTAATTTTTAATCTTATCTAGCGCCAGCTATACAGGGTAGCTTTTTAGGTAACTTTTGCAATATTAAATATAGGAGCATATAAGGCGGTTGGATGTACAAGTTAATGCCAAATTCATATAAAAACAAGATTAAAGAATTGTTAATTTTTGCAGGCAGTAAGAAAACAGCAGAGGACTTTGTTAACTATTCTATTTCAATAAGCTTTGCAATAGGTTTTGTTGTGGCGCTCTTTTCCGGATCTTATTTTGTTTTTGTTTGGCCTATCGTATCTATAGCAGCGCTTGCATTGTTTCACGGGCTTATAGTATTGGCTGTTGAAAGGAGAACAATGTTTGTTGAGAAAATATTACCAGATGCTTTACAACTCATGTCAGCTAACATGAAAGCGGGTTATATTCCTAGTAGAGCGATACTACTTTCAGCCAGAAAAGAGTTTGGACCGCTTTCTGATGCAATAAAGCATGTAGGAAAAGAAGCTATTACTGGAAAATCTTTTCAGGATTCATTAAAAACTATTACAAGAGATATAAGATCAGAAGTTTTAGAGACTACAGTCAAACTGATAATAAAAGGAACCAAATCCGGTGGTCAGTTGGTAGCACTCTTTGAAGAAACTGCTGCTGACATTAGAAGATTAGAGATCATAAAAAAAGACATAAGAGCTAACATCTTAATGTATGGCATCTTCATAGGTTTTGCTGCATGCGTAGGCGCTCCAATACTTTATGCTCTGTCTGCATTTCTTGTTAGTACTATAAGCGGTATGGGTGCTGCAGCACAGATTCCAGAGACATTGGCAGCAAGATCGCCTTTAATGAAGTTTGGCGTAACAGTCTCATCTGAATTCCTTTTTTTGTTTTCATTGGCTGCTATATTGATAACAACAACTTTTGCTGGCATAATAATGGGATTAATATCAAGCGGTAAAGAGAAATCAGGCATAAAATACATACCTTTGCTGGCAATATTGGCTTTATCTATATTCTTTTTGGCTGGCATAGGAATAAACACAATGTTTGGTACTTTGATACCAGGTTAAAAACCTTATTGAGTTTGTTTTATATAGGAACTCAACTAATTATAAATGAGAATTATGAAAATAAAAGGACAAGCGGCAATGGAATATCTGATGACATACGGATGGGCTATTCTAATAGTAATTATAGTAGCAGCAGCGTTATTCGCTCTGGGTGTATTCAATCCAACAGCATGGACAGGAAAGCAAGCAACCGGTTTTGGTGGTTTAGGAACACCAATAGACTGGGAAGTCCAGCCTGATGGTACATTCAACCTACATCTACAAAACACGCAAGCAGGTGCAACAGTAACAATTAACAACGTTACAGCAACACTTGGTTCAACATCGCAAACATGGACAACATACAACTATGATGATGCAAATCATCATCTAACAATAGGACCAGGCGGAGATATAAACCTAGCTACTCTAGTAGGAACTGCTAATCCATATAGCATAAACCTTGGAGCACAATCAACAGGATCATCTTACTCGATTGAAGTTACAGTCTTCTACTTAATACCGGGTAGCTCTTATGTAAGTACTGCTGTGGGAACATTGACAGGTTCAGTGTCATCGTAGAGAGAATAAAAGTTTAGCATTTTTATTCCTTTTTCTTATTTTTTAATCTATAGTAGGTAAGAATATAGTAGGAGCAACCTTTAGAAAAGGT
>JAHIRU010000032.1 GCA_018818465.1 Nanobdellota archaeon | reverse complement strand
TTTCATTTTTTACAAAACTTGCAATCATAACATCTATAATAAGACTTGATCTTTCTGGAGCTTCATTAATTTCCATATACGGTGTTAATTGTTCATCGAAACTTCCATATTTGTCTATAAAATTAAAAGGTAACCAAACATCTCTATCAATTACTTTTTCACTTTTAATGATATTAAGATCGTCATCATATAACTGATTCATACCAGCTGCTAGATGTGTACATAAAACTTTTACTCCTTTTTTTACACCTCCCCAGAAATGATCATCACATTGACAACTTTCAGCATTAAAGCGATAAGATCCGTTTAAAACAAGAGGGCTGTCCATTGAGATTTTCCAATAAGGTTTTTTGTTTTTCTTTCCGCCATGATATCTAGTTTTAATATCAGCTGTTAAGGTTGTATTTCCTAAATGACCATTAATAATAGCTTTTTCATTATCAGATAACCACATGTTTTTTGATTTGTATTTTTTTAGTAGTCCTTCTTGAATAGCTTCTACAACAATATTAGGATTACAATAAAGAAGATCTTCATAATCATCTATTGGAAAAAGAGGTCTATGTACAGGTTGTCCTCGTGTATAATCTCCTTGATGCTTTGATTTGTATTTTTGCCATTCAATTACATATTCTCTTAATTTTTTTGGATCTGTTCTCAATACTTCACCAAAAACAAAACTTGTCGGAGGAATAAACAGTGCATTATTTCCCCTTTCAAAAACAGCACCATAATACCTAGGTATAATTTCTTGTGTTTGGATGGATTTTTTTATCATGTATTGAAATTAGAAATTAACTTTTTAAGCTATCCATATCGCTAAGAGCGCTTTTTGTCCAGATGCATAGGCGTCCAGGCTGTGTTCCAGGCGCTAATGCTTGAACACTCAATTCTTTTGTTGTTAGAATATCAAAACCAGACAGGTTTCTTCCAGCTTTTTTTATTGTTTCATCGTTTTTTACGATAACAATAGGACCTTTCTTTCTCTTGTATTTACGTCCACGTGTTTTACCGCGACCAGAACGGATTTTCTTTTCTTTTACGCGTTCCATCTCTTCTTTTAAACCAACATGGTTTAAAGCATCTCTAACTTCCTTAATTTTCTTTAGTTTTTCAAAAGAATCATCAAAAACTAGAGGAAAATGCTTTACTTCCTCGATTTTGTGTCCGCGTTCTGCAACAATATCCCTTTCTGTTCCAGCTCTTAACGCAGATAAAAGAGCTTTCATATGCTCTTTTTTGTTTATCTTATGCACCCAGTTTTTTTCAGCTTTAGGTGGATGCGCTTTCCTGCCCTTTACTGCTTGAGGCACAAAACGAGCCCTAAAACTTAAATGACCAGAACCATGAATCCTTTTCATTCTTGCCATTTCACGATTCATCATGCTGTTTTTAATGCCTCTTCTACCATGATAATGAGCTGATGTCTTCTTTCCTGCTTCAGGATCAGCACCGTATCTCTGTCTTTCAGCAGACTGTTCAGCTAAAACAGCCTTTTTGATTAGATCTTTTCTAACAGGTTCAGAAAATAATCTATTAACATCTACATATGAATTAACTTTCCCTGTAAGGTCATATACTGGTACCTTCATAAAACCACTTATATCGTCAATAACTTTTTATATATATAAGTAAATTTAAATGTTATTGTAGTTTATAACTGTTAAAGTTATAGAATTATGAATAATTATCGAACTTGATAAGGAATTATGAAAGAGGATAAAGCCATTGAAGCTGGGGGCGAAAAGCCTCTGGAAAAGGCTCACCCTCAAAAAGAGGAGAAGCCTGCAGAAAAAAGGGAAGATCTAAGACAAATAGTTAGATTAACTGAAACGAATCTAAATGGAAAAAAGCCTGTTAGACAGGCTATAAGAAATATAAAGGGCGTCTCTTTCATGTTTAGCAACGCAATTTCTGTTGTTTATAAGCATCCTGATAAGAAGCTTGGCGCATTAACTGAAACTGAATTAAAGGAACTGGAAGATATTATTATTAATCCACAAAAATATGGGATACCTGAATGGCTATACAATAGAAGAAGCGATCCAGCTACAGGTCAATCAGGACACCTGGCTGTATCAAAACTTACAATAAGAAACAAACTTGATGTTGATGATTTGAAGAAGATAAGAACTTACAGAGGTATAAGACACGGTCTTGGTCTTCCTGTTCGTGGTCAAAGAACCAGAAGTTCATTCAGAAAAGGTAAAACAGTCGGTGTAAAGAGAAAGAAGAGAGGTTAAAATGAGAAACATAAGAAAAAAAACCAAAAAACCAAGAGTTCCTTGGAACAAAACTTTGATAAAAGAAGAGAGAAAACTCCTAAACGAATACGGTCTGCGAAGAAAAAAAGAGATACGATCAGCTCAGGCGATTCTACGTAATCTCCGCCAGAGAGCTCGTGTATTGATTGCAAATCAAAACGAAGAGAAAGAAAAAACACTTCTAAACAAACTAAGCAAATTAGGTTTTGTGAAAGGAACAAAGGATCTTGATAATGTTCTGGCATTGGATGTTAAAGACATCTTGGACAGAAGATTGCAGACGATAATCTTCAAGAAAGGAATTGCTCATACACCAAAACAGGCAAGACAGCTGATAATACATGGTAAAGTTCTTATAGACAACAGGAAAATAATTTTCCCTTCATACATAGTACTTCTTGAAGAGGAAGGCAAGATATCCTTGCATGGAAAATGATGATTATGGCAGAAACGAAACCAACCGGAAAGGAAGAAAAGGAATCCAAAAAGGCAGAGGAAAAACCAGCCAAAAAAATTGAAAAGGAAGAATCAAAAAAGGTAATAGAAAATCCAGAAAAGGAACCTAAGATAGAAGTTCCTAAAACAGAGGATAAACCTCTAGAAAGGAAGCATATGGAAAATGACAGAGATGATAGGAAATCAAGAGAAGGTTTCGGAAGACCAAGAAACGATATGAGAGACTCGAGATCATTTCTAAGAGAAGGCAAATGGGGTATTGCTCATGTTTATTCTTCTACTAACAACACAATAATCCACATAACAGATATTACAGGCGCAGAGACAATATCACTCTGCTCTGGCGGCATGATTACTGATAAAGATAAAGACAAAGGTGCTGCATTCCCTTCAATGATTGCTGCGAAAAAAGTCGCAAATGAAGCAATTAGTAAAGGTATCATAGGTGTGCATCTGAAAATAAGAGCACCGGGTGGTCACAAAAAAAGAATTCCTGGACAGGGTGCTCAGCCAGCTATAAGAGCTCTTGTTAGAACAGGTCTTCGTATTGGCAATATAGAAGATGTTACGCCAATACCCCATGATAATACTAGAAAACCTGGTGGAAGACGTGGCAGGAGAATCTAGGTGATAATATGGGAAAAAGGATAATTGCTCAGAGACGTGGGAAAGGTTCATCAACATACAGAGTACCAGAGTATTCCTTTAAGCCTAAAATTATCTATAATAATCAAAATGGTAAGGTAATTGATATTGTTACAGATAGAATCCGAAACGCACCGTTAGCTCAGATAAGATATGATGATAACACAAAAGGTTACATCGTTGCTCCAGAAGGCATAAAAGTTGGAGATAATACAAAAGATGTTGTAAAAACATTATCAAATATAACTGAAGGTACGCGTGTATTTGCAATAGAGAGCTATCCTAACTCAGGACCAAAGTTCTGTAGAACTAGCGGTTCTACAGCAATTGTCATGTCAAAGGATAAAAAAGAGTGCACTATACAATTCCCATCGAAAAAAATCAAAAAAATAAATTTAAAGTGCAGAGCAACTATTGGTCTGCCAGCAGGTGAAGGCAGAAAAGAGAAACCCTGGGTGAAAGCAGGTAAGAAATGGATTGCTATGCACAGACGCGGAAAACTTTATCCAATAACATCTGCAACAGCAATGAATGCTGTTGATCATCCTTTCGGTGGTGGCGGAATAGGCAAGGCCAGACCGCCTGCATCAAGAAATGCTCCGCCTGGAAGAAAGGTTGGAACAATAGCACCAAAGAGAACTGGTAGGAGAAAGAGGAAATGATAAAAATAGACGACTGAAAGTCGTCATCGACACAATGATCAAATATTATTGAGGAATTAGATATGGCTAAATTCACTATGAAAGGAAAGGAACTTGAAGAGATAGAAAAGATGAGCTTAGAAGAATTTAGAAAGCTTTTACCAGCCAGACGTAGCAGAACACTTAAACGTGGATTTACACCAAGCCAAAAAAAGCTCTTAGAAAATATAAGAGCTAATCCAAAAAAGTTCCATAAAACACATTGCAGGGATCTTTTGGTAATTCCTGAAATGGTTGGTGTAAGAATAGGCATACACAGCGGTAAAGAATATGTTTCTATTGACATAAAACCAGAAATGCTTGGATATAAACTTGGTGAATTCGTGCCAACAAGAAAGATAGTTAAGCACTCCGCACCTGGTTTCGGTGCCACAAAATCATCCAAGTTCGTGCCATTGAAGTAGTGAGGAAATTATGATAAAATACAAACTAAGCCCGAAAGCTTCGAAGTCAGCAAAAGTTTATGCTAGAGCTCTTAGGATATCCAGAAAAAGCTCTATAATAGTTTGTAAAAATCTAAGTAAGATGAAATTGGAGAGAGGTAAAAAATTCCTTCAAAATCTTATAGAAGAAAGGGAAAACCTTAATGGAAAGCATTACACGAATGTTGCAAAAGAACTGTCAAGATTACTGGCTTCTGCTGAAACAAATGCTGAAGCTAAAGGATTAGATCTGAACAAGCTTCAGATATTCGCTTCTGCTGATAAGGGTTTCACGTTCTGGAGGCCAAGAAACTGGAAGCAGAGAAGAACTAAAAGGAAAATGACTAACATACAGGTAGTATTGGAGGAAAGATAATGCTAAATAGTTATTTCATAAAACAGGGTATAAAAGAAGCTGAAATAGAGAGTTTTATAAGAAAAGAATTTCCTGTAGGTGATTATTCTAGAATAGATTTGCAAAGAACTCCTTTGGGCACAAAGATAGTGATATATACAAATAAGCCTGGAAAGATTATAGGACGTGGAGGTAAAAACATTAATGATATTACAGAAGCTGTGAAAAAGAATTTCAATCTAGAAAATCCTCAGATAGATGTTAAGATGGTTGATAACCCTAATCTCGATGCAAGCATAGTTGCAAAACAGATCTCATCTGCATTAGAAAAAGGTTATAATTTCAAGAAAATTGGCAATCTGACGCTCAAAAGAATTATGAGTGCTGGTGCTATAGGTGCTGAGATAATTATTTCTGGCAGAATAAGTGGCGGTAAGGGCATGAAAGGCAGGTTTATTGAAGGCTACCTAAAACGTTCTGGCGACACAGCTAAAAAACTTGTTGACTATGCTTTAGAGGAAGCTAATACAAAACCTGGAAAGATAGGCATTAAAGTAAGGATTATGAAGGAATTTATTGATATTACTGGTGAACGGAGAAAAACGTTTGAAAAACCTAAGGATGCTGTTAAAGTGGAAGCAGAATTAATAGAAGAAAAGGAAAAAGAAATTAAGAAAATAGAGAGTGCTAAAAAGGAAACAAAAAAAACCAAACCGAAAACTAAAAGGAAAAAGGTTAAAAAACCTTCTGATAAAAAATAAGTAAGGATTAATAGCAAACAGACGATTGAAAGTCGTCATCAACTTAATAATCAAATATTATAAAGGAATTAGTATATGGCTATTTCAAAACCTAAAGATCTAAGGAAATCAAGTGAAAAGGATCTAGACAAAAAACTTAAAGAATTAAAACTAGAGCTAGCTAAAGAGAAAGCAAATACAAAAATAGGTGGTTCTGTTACTTCTCCTGGAAAAATAAAGGAGATTAGAAAAACCGTTGCTCGGATAGAAACCATAAAGAATGAACTGAAAAGAGAAACGGAGGTTAAGAAAAAGAAATGAGCAAAATTTGCGATAAATGCGGCCTGCCCAAAGAACTCTGCGTATGCGAAATTATAGCCAAAGAAAAGGAAAAAATAAAAATTTCTACCACTAGACGACGTTTTGGAAAAATTACCACATTAGTTGAAGGTATAAGCAAGGATGTTAATGGTAAGAAAATAATGAAAGACCTTAAGGCAAAACTGGCTTGTGGTGGAACGATGAAAGGTAACATAATAGAATTGCAGGGCGATCATAAGGCTAAGGTTAAAGACGTGCTAATCAAAATGGGCTTTTCCGCAGATCAAATTGAGATGGGTTAGAGCATGACTGGAATAGATCCAAATGAACTTGTTAGACATGAATTGATTGGTTTACATGTCAAAATAATTGATTCTACAGATCCCTCTGTTATTGGAATGGAAGGCCGTGTTGTAGATGAGACACGAAATACATTTATTATAGAAAAGGAAGATGGCAACACGAAAACAGTTGTGAAAGAGAATTGTGTGTTCAGTTTTGAATACGAAACAGGGAAATGTGTTAAAGTTGATGGTAAGATTTTAGTTGCTCGATCCGAAGACAGATTAAAGAAAAAAGTGAAGAAATGGTAGCAGGAAGCTAGTTCTGGGAATAATACTTATATATTTATTAATTAATATAGCAAGTTATAGTTATCAAAATGGAGATTTTGTATGAAGAAATCAATTGGCATAAACGTGGAAGCTCCGAAAGAGGAGTGTGAGGATGTTCGCTGTGCATGGCACGGCAAATTAGCTGTACGAGGAAAAATCTTCAGTGGCGTTGTTAAGTCCAGTAAAATCAAAAACATAGCAATTGTTGAATGGAACTACAATAAAAAAATGCAGAAGTATGACAGATATGAAAGAAGAAAATCCAGAGTTACAGCACACAATCCTAATTGTATGAAAGCTAAAGAAGGCGATAAAGTTGTTATAGCGGAATGCAGACCTCTATCAAAGACAAAACATTTTGTCGTAGTTTCTGTTGAGAGGGCATGATTATATGAAAGCTCTGCCAACTAATCCCACAAAAGCATTATCTGTCGGTTCACAGTTAAACTGCATAGATAATAGCGGTGCAAAAGTTTTAGAAATAATAGCTGTTCGTGGATATAAGGGCAAAAGGAGAGCTAAACCAAGAGCTGGTGTTGCAACTCTTGTTATGTGTAAAGTTATAAAAGGCAGTGAAAAGGTAAGAAAACAGGTCTTCAAAGCTGTTATAGTTAGGCAGAAAAAAGAATACAGAAGATCAAACGGAATGCGCATAAAATTTGAAGACAATGCAGCTGTCTTAGTTGATGATAAATTTGAATCGAGAGGAACTTTGATAAAAGGTCCAATTGCTAAAGAGGTTGTGCAAAGATTCCCTATTATAGGAAAAATAGCTAGCACTGTTGTTTGAATGTGATGAATATATGTGATTAAGGAGTTGATGATGGTGGATATGATATCATTCGATGACTGGCAGAAAATGGATATAAGGATAGCGAAAATAGAATCCGCAGAGAAGATTGAGGGTGCGGATAAACTGTTAAAACTTAATGTCAGTCTTGGTGACGAAAAAAGGGAACTAGTAGCCGGCATAGCAGAATTTTATGCACCAGAAGAACTTGTTGATAAAATGATTCCTATTCTAGCAAACCTTGAACCAAAACAGTTTAAGGGAGTCACAAGTCATGGTATGATACTTGCAGTTGAAGAAGATGGAAAAGCAATTCTTTTAAAATCAGAGAAGGAAGTAAGAGAAGGCAGTAAAGTGATGTAATATGAAGAAACTTTGGTCAACTAAATGGGTGAGCAGCAAGCAACCTAGAAAGCAGAGAAAATACAGACATAACGCTCCTATGCACATTAGACAAAAATTTGTTTCTGTTCATCTTTCTCCTGCTTTAAGAAAGCAATTTAAAACACGCTCTGCTTCTATTCACAAAGGTGATGACATAAAAGTCATGGACGGCTCATTCAAAGGAAAAACAGGATCTGTTGAGAGAGTTAACCTAAAAAAATGCAAGATTTATGTTGATGGCATAAAAGCGAAAAAAGTTGATGGAACAGAAGTCATGAGAGCACTTGAACCATCAAATTTAATGATAACAAAATTGAATTTAGATGATAAAATAAGACAAAAG
This sequence comes from Nanobdellota archaeon, assembly GCA_018818465.1. Taxonomy (GTDB): domain Archaea; phylum Aenigmatarchaeota; class Aenigmatarchaeia; order QMZP01; family QMZP01; genus JAHIRU01. The sequence goes on along the minus strand of JAHIRU010000032.1, from coordinate 22,595 downwards.
GTTTTGAATAAGAAAAACGTTATTAAAGAAAAGCCTAAAAAAGTGGTTAAGGTAGAAGCGAAAAAAGAAGTTAAGAAAGTAGAAGTTAAAAAAATAGAGAAGATTGAAAAGGAAATAAAGAAGTGATTGTTATGCATATGAAAAGATACTCAATGCCGAAAGATTGGCCACTTTCCGTTAAAGGAAAGGTTTGGGTAGGCAAACCTATGCCCGGTCCACATACAGAAAGAAAATGTATCACACTTAGTATTGTTGTTAGAGATGTTTTGAAATATACTGAAAATATGAAAGAGACAAAAAAACTTCTTAGTGAAGGTAAAGTTTTGGTTGACAAAAAACCTAAAAAAGAAGTAAACTTCCCATTAGGTTTGATGGATATTATTGAAATACCAGACATCAAGGATTATTTTCGTATGAATATAAACAAGAATGGTTTATTTTTAGAAAAAATAAAACCAGAAAACGCAGATAAAAAACTCTGTCGCATAGAGAACAAAACTATAATTAAGAAAGGTAAATGCCAGTTAAATCTGCATGATGGAAGAAATCTGCTTGTTGATAATGCAAAAATCTATAATACCGGCGATTCTATTGTTATTCAATTACCTGATCAGAAGATTGTAAAGCATATAAAACTGGATAAAAATGCAACATCTATGATAATAGACGGTAGGAACAGAGGTTTAAGTGGAAAAATAAAGGACATAATAGAAAGGAAAACTCTTCAAGAAAAATCTAGAATCATTCTAGATATTAAAGGAAAGGAAGTAGAAACTTTGAAAAAATACGTTATGGTTATCGGTGATTTCATATGAATAAAGAAAACCCAATGAAAAATATAGAATTGGAAAAAGTTACCCTGAATCTAAGTGCAGGCGAAGCTGGACCAAAACTTGAAAAATCACAAAAAATGCTAGAAAACATAACAGGCAAGAAAGTGGTTATCACAAAAACTCATAAAAGAAGCACTTTCGGTGTTGCAAAAGGAAGACCAATAGGCGTAAAGGTTACTATCCGTAAAGGAGAAGCCAGAGAACTATTGAAAAAGTTACTCGGTGCGGTTGACAATAAAATTAAACCATCAAGCTTTGATAATCAAGGAAATTTTTCATTCGGCATTCATGAGTACATTAATATTCCTGGAGTAAACTATGATCCAGATATAGGTATATTAGGAATGGATGTATGCATTACTCTCAAAAGACCTGGATTCAGAGTTAAAAATCGCAGATTGAATAAAAATAAGATAGGCATAAAACATAATATATCCAAAGAAGAATCAATAAACTTTGCTAAAAACGAATTCGGTGTTAAACTAACAGAGGATGAAGAATGAGTTACGAAAAGGTTAGGAAACAGATAGAAAATAAAAAAGAGAAGCTTGATAGATTTGAGAAATTCAACAAAGCTAGAGATAGGAAATTCGGTAAAGGTACGTTTAAATGCAGAAAATGTGGTAGACATGGTGGCATTATAAGAAAATATGATTTAGTCTATTGCAGACAATGTTTTAGAGAAGAAGCTGAAAAAATCGGTTTTAGAAAATATTCATAGGAGGATAGATTGTTATGAGACACGACCTTGTTGCAGATATGTTCTGTGGTATAAAGAACGCAGAAATGATTGGTAAAAAGGATTGTCTTACGCCATCCTCTAAAGTAATAGAGTCAGTTTTAGATATAATGAAAAAACAAAATTATATCGGTGATTTTACAAAAATAAAGGACGGTAAAGGAGATAAAATTAAGGTAAACTTGATAGGAAACATAAACGATTGTAATATCATTAAACCAAGATTCGCTGTAAAAAAGAATGAATTCTTTACTTGGGAGAAAAAATATCTACCTGCTAACAATGTTGGCATATTGATTTTAACTACATCTAAAGGCATAATGGATCAAAAAGAAGCTAAAGTAAAGGATACCGGAGGCAGATTAATAGGATTTGTTTATTGAGGTTGTTATGTCTGAAAAGGATATTAAAGATGCTATAAAAGAAAAGAAGATCGTAATAGGTAGTAAAAGTGTTATTAAAAATGTAAAAAACAACCTATTAAATTCTGTTTTTTATGCAGAAAATTGTAATGAAGATTTGTTAGCTCAGCTAAAACATTATTCTAAAATTTCTGGTGTTGAAATCAAAAAATTTGATGGTACATCAGAAAACCTTGGAGAACTGTGCGCAAAGCCTTTCAACATACTGGTTATTGGAATTAAGAAATAAGCTTAAATAATATCATATATAACTAGAGAATAGGGATACAGAATGACTGTTAAACTGGAAACCAACACTATAAGAACAATTGCAGCTTTTGAAAAACTTACAAAAGTTCATGCTAAGGATTGTCTGATAACAGATGATTGTATATATTTTCTGGTGAATCAGAATAAGATAGGTCTTGCTATCGGTAAGAACGGATCTGTTGCTAAAGAAGTTAGAAGAATTCTTGGAAAACCAATAAAGATTTTTGCTTATTCAAGTGATCCTAAAGAATTAATCAAGAACATGATACCGAATATAAAAAATTTGCAAATTAATAACGAATCTATGATGTTAACAATTCCTCCTGACGAAAAAATCACAGTTATTGGAAAAAACGGTAGAAACATAAAGATTATAAAGTCTATAATGGATAGACATTTTGGTATAAAAAACCTAAAAATTAGGTAAATATTCTCAGAAAGCGCTAAAATACATAAAATTTATTATACAATACAACAATAAACTTTATAAGCTAAAAAGATAAGTGAGATTGTTATGAAGATAAAAATATTGTCTAAAAAAGGTGAGAAAATAAATTTTATACTTGAAGATGTCACGCCCGCGTTTGCGAACGCTTTACGAAGAATAATGATATCAGAAATACCGACAATGGCAATAGAATGGGTTGATTTTCACAACAACACGTCTGCACTTTTTGATGAGATAATTGCACACAGGCTTGGCCTGTTACCAATAAAATTCAACTCGGATAAATTCAATTTTGTTGATGATTGTAAATGCAAAAATAAGGGATGCCCTTCATGCCAAGCAGTATTTGTTGTAGAGAAGGAAGGTCCATGCACTGTCTATTCCGGTGACATGAAATCATCTAATACTAGTGTTAAGGTAACTAATCCAGCTTTTCCTATAGTTGAACTTCTAAAGGGGCAGAAAATAAAACTCGAAGCTATTGCTCGGATTGGAATAGGAAAGGATCATATTAAGCACCAAGCAGCAAATGCTGCTTATCAATATTACCCAGAAATCATTGCTGATGGTAAGAATTGGAAAAAATTCGTTAATTCGTGCCCAAGAGATTTGATAAAAGCAGGCACATCTCCAAAATTGAGTAATCCAACAGAATGCAATATTTGCAGAGTTTGTGAAGAAGTGAGTGATGGCGAATTGAGAATTGTTGGCAATGAAAATGCATTCATATTCAATGTAGAATCTGTTTCTGGCCTGACACCTGGTGATATTGTTATAACCGCGGGCAACATATTGGAACAAAAAGCAACCGAATTTAAGAAATTATTGAGCAAATTATAACTCCAATCTGCACATATTTATAAATATACTGTTTATATTGTATAGTTATACAATCTTTTAGAGAAGAACTGATATGGCTGGAGAATTTGCTGCAAGAACATTGAAGAAAAAAAGGAATAAATTTAGATGGAAATCTACTCCTCATAAGATTAAGAAAATGAAGCTGTGGAAACTACGGCCAATGAAAGGTGCTCCTAGAGCACGTGCAATAGTTCTAAAGAAAAAGGGTGTTGAACAGAAGCAACCGCACTCTGGTATAATTAAAGTTGTGCGTGTACAGCTTGTTAAGAACGGCATACAAGTTACTGCCTTTGTGCCAAAAACCGGCGCCATAAAACACATTGATGAACACGATGAAGTTATTATTGAAGGCATGGGCGGTTCGCAGGGTGGTGCAGTAGGTTCTATGCACGGCATCAAGTATAAAGTTGTTACTGTTAACGGTGTATCATTAAATGAGATATTGAAAGGTAAGAAAGAAAAGCCAAGAGGTGCTTAATAGAATTTGGATGATAGCATGACTGAGATATTATTGTTTAATAGATGGAATTTGAATGATGTAAAGGTAGAAGATGCTGGCCTTGTTAAATATGTGAATCTGAGACCTCTTGTTGTTCCAAAATCAAGTGGTAAATATGCTTCATCTCCTGGTCATAAAAACAAGATGAATATTGTAGAGAGATTCATAAACAAAATGATGGTTGCTGGTCATAGAGGAAAAAAACATAAGATAACATCTGGTCATTCACCTGCAAGTTATAATGCTATATTTCTTTCTGTAAAAGAGGCTCTTGAAATAATTGAAAAAAAATCCAAAAAAAATCCAGTACAAGTTCTTGTTGATGCTATAGAAAACGCTGCCATGTTTGAAGAAGTTGCATCATATAGGCTTGGTGGAATGATAGCAAGAAAGGCTGTTGTAACCACACCACAGCGCAGAGTTGATTTGGCTCTAAGGTATCTAACGCAGGGCATATATAAAATAACTTTCAGGAACAAAAAATCACTTGCTAATGTTATTGCTGAAGAGCTAATGGCTGCAGCAAACAATGATGCAAAGAGTTTCGCAATATCTGAAAGAAACCGTCTTGAAAAGGAAGCAGAAGGCGCAAGATAGTTCTAACAAGTAACGTCTGCTCCTGGTATGTTTGTTTTTAATTGATTACAGCTTCCTGCAGTAACATTACTGCCTGTTAGATAAACATTCTCCAAATTATTCAGGTTGTATAATGGTGAAACATCATATAATGGAGTATATTTAAGGATTACCGTTTCTAGTTTTGTTAATGAACTTAATGCTGATATATCAGAAACATAATCATAACTAACATCTATGATAGAAAGGTCTGTTAGTGTTCCTAGCGATGCTATATCAGAAAATCTGTTTGCTGATGCATATATTTTTTCTAATTTCGTTAATTCACCTAATGGAGATATGTCTGAGATTAGATTGTCAGCTATTATTAAAACCCTTAAATTTTTCAAGCATGTAAGAGCTGATATATCATGAATGAATAGTGTATGCAATCTTAGGTATTCAATTTCTGATACTGCGCATAAATCTTTTAGAGCAGAATCTCCTATTTCTTTCACTGCACGGTTCAGTCTTTCCTGGCTTTCTTCATCAAGAGCAAGCAAGCCATTTATGTCTGAACGGACAACAACTGTATAAACTATCTGTTGACCGGACTGTTGAGAACTTCCTGATTGTTGTTCTAGCACTGGACAAATAATTTCTGCGTTTATTAAAACAGTCGAAAGCTCAATACAATCATTAATAGAAACTGATGTTCCTAACAGTGATAGATATTTTAAATTAGTTAAAAATTCTATTGCAGATACATCAGTTATTCCCAAACCACTTAAATCGAGATATTCTAAACATGTAAGATCGCTTATTCCTGAAAGAGCTGAATCGCCAATCTCGCTTATTTTTTCACTTAGTTTTGTCATGCTTCCATCAGTTAATCGTATCATACCGATATTTGCATCTTTGACAGTGAAGTACTCAGAATTTGAGCATAAAGTGGTTGTTGATATCAATTGACTAAGGTTTTCAAACCCGTATAAATTCAACAAAAATATTATCACAGCAGCGCATATCAAAACAATAGATAAAATAAGTACAATTTTCTTCATAGAATTTAATTGGCTAGTTCTCTATATATTTGCTATAATCTAAAACCTAACAACCCTTGTTGGTTCATTTAATTCTTTTCTTCTTTCTAATCTGTAGAACTGGCCTGTTACACCTTCGCTTATTTTGTCTTCATGCGTGATTAAGAAAACCTGGTTTGCAAAGTTGTGCACCTTTTCGCGCAGGATTTCTGCGAACTGTGCGATGGCATTATCATCTAAATTATGCGTTGGTTCGTCCAGAATGAGCCACTTAAGATTCGGGATAAAGGCCATTGAAAATGCGATGCGCAGTGCCAAGCATGCCAAGGAGCGCTCTCCTCCTGAAACAATGCCCTCAATATTAGCCCAGCCATCTATTGATTTGAGCTGAAGTGAATAATCGCCATCGTCTATTGATAGTTTGATTTCCTCGAAATCATCATACGGATATAAATCTGTCCAAATATCATTCATTACATTGTTCACAGTTTTTAGGAATTCCTCTCTTAACTGGTCCTGTGTTGCTCTGAGAACCGTTACAAAGGTATCAAGATTGTTGATTATAGCTCTATCCTCTGATATCTCATCCTGATATCTTTTCATCTTATCATAATCTATTTCTATTTCTGACAATCTTGTTTGTTTCTCTTTTAGAAGTTCATCAATACTTAATATCTTTACCTGCATCTCCGCTTCTCTGGCAAGAGCATTTTTGTAGCGTTTTTTTATTTCCTCTATGTCGATACTCTTGACTGCATTTTCAATTAAGGCCTTTTCTTGAGCAAGGCTCCTGGATTTTTTGCTATATTCGTTTATTTTTTTGCTCTGTTCATCAAGTTTTTCTACTACATCAACAAGATTCTTTAATTCAACAAAATTCTCTCTCATTAAAATTAGTTTTTCTTCGCTTTCTTTAACGGAAGATTCTATTGTTTGCATCCTTTTTACATTGTCATTTACTTTTTGTCTGTTCTTTTCTACTATTTTTCTAGATTCATCTATTCTAGTTTTAACAGAATCTAGATCCTTAACCCGTTCTTCCAAAAGTGATAATTCCTGTCTATTATTTTCAAGTAAATCTATATCTTTTTTTAATTCTTCAATATATTTGCTATTTTTCTCAATATCTACATGAAAACCCTCTAACAGCGATTTCTTCTCCTTCAAAACGTGCTCTCTATGCTCTTCCGTAAGCTCTTTGGAGCACGTTGGGCAGACTGCTTTCGCGGATTCAAGCTCTGCTATCTGTTTAATGGTGTCCTCCTGCTTTGCACACATATTTGAGTTGTTTTGGGTGTACTCTTCGAGGTTTTTCTTCTTTTCTTCTAAATTTTCCTCCTCAAGATGTCTTCTTATTTGATCTAATTTGTTTTTTTGTTCAACTTGATCTTGAATCTTCTTCTCATCCTCAGGAATTTTTATTTTTTCCAAATCGAATATGGTTGTATTAAGTGAAGCTGTTTCTTCCCTAAGCATGTTAACAAAGTTCTTGTTGTCGGATATGTTTTTTTCTGAAAATTTGATATCTCTGTCTATATTTTCCTTTTCTCTTAGAACTCCCTCAACTGTCTTGTCTTTTGTTTTCTTCTTTATTTCTTCAAGGTTATTTTTCATTTCAAAAAATGTGGCTTCAACAGAAGCCAATTCTTTATCAACATCGTTTAATCTTTTATTTTTTTCATCAAATTTGGATAGTTGTTCTTCTAATTTGTTTTTTGTATCTGAAAATTGTTTCAGATCAACACCAAAAAGTGATTTTTCCCTTACCATCCTACGGATCTCTGCTCTAAGTTCACCTGTTCTTTTTTCCAAATCCTTTCTTTCAAGCTCTGTGACTGTCTTTATCTTTTCTTCGTTTTGATAAAGAAGTTTGTTCTTTATTTTCACTGTATTTTCACGGGAAGATTCAAAACGATCAACTTTAAGCATTTTATCTATCTGCTGCATTCTATGGCCTTTTGGAATGCGTAGGAAATAATCAAGCCCGTTCTGTTCAGAATAGACTGCTTTGGAGAACAGTTCATAATCAATCTGTAAAATTCTCTGTACTTCTGCATTTACAGCAGCAGGATTGACATTCAGCTGTTTGCCATCTTCTGATATTTCTGCGTATGTCGTGCCTTTGCCTATTTCAATCTTTCTTATGATATTGTATTTTTTTCCGTTGTTTTCAATTGTTAGTGAAACCTGCGCTGTTTTTTGATTTTCTGGTTTTTTCATTATAAGATCATCTAACTTTATTTTTTTTGTGTGCAGTGCAGGGAATGTGCCGAACAGAGCAAAAGATATGGCTTGCATTATAGAACTTTTACCAGAACCCATGTTGCCTATTACACAATTAACCCCTTCAGAAAAATCAAAACTAGAATCTATATGTGATTTCCAATTCTTTAAAGAAAGGTTTGTTATCATAGAACTAACTATGTAATTAAATAATTTATATGGGAGTTTAGACAATTAATTATATAGGTGATATTGAAATGGCATTTGAACAATTTGCTGTAATATTGGTAGTTGCTCTAGCTATTCTAGCTTTGTATGTATTCACAAGACCTAAACCAGGAAAAAAGGGTAGTTCTTTCTCAACTGCATACAAACCTAAGAGTTTAGCATCAAAACCAAAAGCAATAAAGGCAGAAAAAAAGACTGTTAAGAAAAAAGTTGTGAAAAGGAAGAGATGATTAACGTCTCTACCTTATATCTTTTTTATTTTTCCAGGCGTTGGTTCATAGCATATTCCTTCTGCTAGAAGGTCGTTTATTATTGATTCTACATCCTTTTCTGGTGCACTTATGTTTTCTATAACAGAACCATAGGTTACGCCATCATCATTGGTTGACATAAAGCTTATTATATTTTTTCTCAGAATATCCCTATCCTCTATTTTTTCTTCTATTATGCTCTGGCCTGTTCTTTGATTTTTTGGTTTTTTAGATCTTTTATTGATCTCAAGCCTGTGCAGAAGTTCTAGATTGGGATCTATTATTTTTTTAACTATTTCAGGTATCATGTAGATTTCTGCGTTGTATTCTCTGATCTTACCTATCATGTCAATCACATCGCCTATTTCCACTGTATCTATCGGCTTAGCTGTTTTGAATGTCTTAGCACGAATTGTATCAGTAGAGTCATCTATCGTGATAGAAGCAAAATTTCCATCCTCTGCAACGAATTTGCCGACAACTGTACCTAGGAATCTGGTACGTGAGATTTCTTCGCCAGAAGATGTTACAACAAAACTTGGTTCAAAACCTTCCTTTTTAACCCATTGACCGTTTACTATGTCAGAAATATTCATTTTAATTGCAGTCATTCTTTGGATAGTCATACTATACACTAGTAGCTTAATTTTAAATGCGTTTCTGATCTAAAAAATTTATCTCATTCAGACGAGTTAATTTTAAATACTTTTGATCACTTAATTCTTAATTGTGTCTTTTCCATGAGATGTGAAAATTGCGGAAAATCTGTTCATAGTACAATTTGCAACAAAGGAAAGGGAAATCCTAGATATCTAAAGGTTTGTAAAGATTGCTGTATAAACGATAGTGGGCATAAATGCCCTTGGTGGTCAGCATGTTGGACAAAGAACTAATCACTTTTTATCTTCTTTAGGCTCTTCTTTTGGTTTATCTTCCTTTTTCTCTTCTGGCTTAGCTTCTTTTGGTTCTTCTTTAGGCTTCTCTTCTTCTTTTGGCTCTTTTGTTTTTTCTTCTTCCTCAGGTTTTTCTTCCTTAGGAGCTTCTTTCTTAGGTTCCTCTTTTGGCTTTTCTTCCTTTTTTGGTTCCTCTTTTTTTGATACGCCTAGGAGTGATTCTACAGATTTTTGTCCATAACCAACTATTTTTGTGTTGATCTGAACTGTGTCAGAAGAGATTATGTTACCACAAACTGATTTTCTTTTTCTCTGTCCTTTATGTTTTGAATGAAAACCTGGTGGAAAAGCAATCAATATTTTCTTTCTGACAGCTCCATCCACGTCTCTTCTCATTGGAAATCCTTGCTTGTCAGAACCACCTGTTACTTCAAGTTCATAACCAGTTAATCCAAGAACGTTTCCAGAGAATTTATGACTTATTTTTTTATTTAAAAGTGTTGATGCATTTTGTTCTACTTCTTTTTGATATGCTTTCTTTGTTTTTGGATCTGATATTACAATTTTGAAATTCATATTGATAATCTCCCCAGACAAACCGGGTTCATCCTATTATTAACTAAGTATGTACATAAGGGTTTTTAAAGGTTTACTTCTTAACCCAATTGAATAAATTAGAAATTTTATACAATCTTCCCATAAAAGCAGTTATGGAAAATATAAGAACTGAACAATTCAAAACTACCGTTAAAAACCATAAAAGAATATTATCTGAGATTAAATAATAGAACACAGTCATTTCATGAGGGATAATAATTACAAAAAAAGATAATACTACTTGAAAAACAAAAAGCAATCCAGCATTATCAGCATGTGATCTCATAAATTTGTTTTTCTTTCCATAATGAAAATGGACATATAAAAAGCCTAGAAATCCCATAGGTAAGAACAGGAGTAAATAAACCACACCTGATATTAATCTATCACTTATTGTTATTTTTTTCATATATCATATAATTTATTTTTTTACAATATAAACGGTAAAACAAAGATGCTGATTAGCAATATTAATGTGCACCAACTCACTACTTTCATTATCCTATCTGCTCTTTTTGGTGTATATTTTTGTAATACTATATACCACATTCTGCCGCCATCCAATGGTTTTATTGGAAGAAGGTTAGCTGCACCTACACCAACATTTATCAGGAACATGAAGAACAGAAGTCCCCACGCAAAGTCTAGAACAGGTTCGAAAAGTATGTACTCTGATTTAAGCTCCTGTATGTCATAAACTCCCAATATTCCTATGAAACCTGGCTGCTGTGTCTGTTCAAGCACCTCGTTTATTTGCTCTATATGATTATTCGCTTTGGTTTCTAATTGAGGATAATTATCCTTTACGTATTGCCAATACCCTAGATTTAATTGCAGAGAAGTCCAATCTTCTCCAGAAACTCTTACAGAATCTATAGTATTAGGTACAACTCCTTCAAGACCTATAACAAAATCATCCATCCAAGTTGGTGCAAATTCAGGTATTGGTTTTTCTACTGTTGTTAGAATGAACTCTTGTTCGTTTGTTTCATTTATCAGTGTTCTTATTGTAATTGTTTGGTTTGGCCCTATATGAGATAGGACGTCATCTAAATCTTGCATATTCTTGATTATATCATTATCAATACCGATAATTGTTCCTGTGAAATTAACTGATGATGCTGGGTAATCTTTTATCAACGCCTGATAACCAACACCTCCACTGATGTAAAGACCTGATAATCCAAATGAGAGTATCATTATGCATAATCCTCCAAGCAAGAAATTAGCAAACGAACCAGCTGCATAAACACGCAACTGTGTCATTGGTTTTCTTTTTGCTAGCTGTTCTTCATCAGGTTCAACAAAAGCTAGCGGTAAAATAACTAGTGCTCCCCAGCCAAGAGATTTTATCTTAATTTTTTCCATTGCTGACATTATGCCATGGAATCCTTCATGAACTAAAATTAACATACCAATGGATATTATCCAATACCAGAAAGGTACTAACAGTAAACCCGGTGTTGCACTAACAGATGCTGTTGGTGCAGGCAAAACAAAAGCTAGCCCACCTGTAATTGTTTCTGTTGTGAACATTTTAATTATGTTTCCTATTAACCAATAAACAATGAATGCAGATGCTAAAAATCCTACTACAACCCCTATCGTACCAACGACTTTCCAGAATCTAGGAAACTTCTGACCAATTTTTATTAATGTTGCTTTACCACGCTGAGTTTTTCTCAAAAAGAGTATGGATTGTCTTTCTACATTCTTTCTATCTTTATAGAAAATTAGAGCTAAAATTACAGCAAAAATTATAACTGAAACTGTGTAGAAGTCCATACAATAACTATCGCAAGACTAGATTAAATAGCTTCTTATTTTGTTAGGAAATTACCTCAAAAAACACTCTAAATAAGGTATATAAAGCCTTATTACAAGACTATTATATAATTAATTAATAGTTACTATAGGGGGTGTTATAATGACAGAAAATAATGGTAAATTAGCGTTTCCGGAAGCTTCAATTGTTAGAATTATGAAGAAGCATCTTGACAAAGAAAAGATGATAAAAAAAGAAGTCAAATTAGCCATGAATACCTGGCTTGAAAAGATGTGTTCAAATGTCTCAAAAGAGATGAACAAGGTTCCTTATGTGATGATGAACATGCATGAGTTTAAGGAAGGCATAAGGGTTTACGAATTACTTGAAGATTTCGATCAGGAGAAAGATAGAATTCTGGCTCACTTAAATGCAATCAAGGGAGATATTGAAAGGCTTGAAAAAGATCTTGGTAAAGTAGATGATGCAATAGAAGATAAAGAAATGAGAGAAAAAGATTACCGAGAAGCTAAAAAAGAGGGACAAAGTAATTAGTCCCTATATTTTATTTATTGATTATATGATTAAGGCAATAATTTTTGATTTGGGTGGAGTTATATTACAAAACAAAGTAGAAGATGTAATCAAAAAAATATCAGAAAGATTGAATATAGATTATGATTCTCTTTTTTACCTATACAAAAAACATAAACAAAACATGTCATCTGGAAAAATGTCTGCAAAACAATTTGCAGATTTGATAAAAACTAAATTCAAGCTTGATACTGATGTTATTCAAGAATGGAAGAAGGCATATCTTGAGACCATGCCTATTAACGAGAAAATGATAAACATTGTTAAAGAATTAAAGAAAAATTATAAAGTAGCTATGGTTTCTAATATACCAGAATTGCATGCGCAAATAAACAAAGAGAGAGGAACTTTTTCATATTTTAATCCAACTATCCTATCTTGTGAAGTTCATCTAACTAAACCTCAAAAAGAAATTTTTAAGCTAACTCTTAGAGAATTAAAACTGAATCCAAAAGAATGCGTTTTTATTGATGATAGAGAAGAGAATTTAAGTGTACCAAATGAAATGGGTTTCTATACTGTTCTTTTTAGAAATAGTGAACAGTTAATTAAAGACTTAGGAAAAATTGGTATTAAATTTTAATATGCGGGAGGCAGGATTTCCGATATCCCCGAACGACTTTGGTAAATCGTTTCTTTGGGGTAAACCTTAGACCTTTCTTTTTGAAAGAAAGGGATTAGGCTTCGAACCTGCGAAAGCACTTAGCTACTGGGTCCTTAGCCCAGCTCCTTTGGCCGCTCGGAAACCCCCGCAATATATAAGAAATAGTATTTGATGATTAATATTTATCCTAACATTCCGCCACCAGAATCTCCACCAGAGTCATCGCCTCCGGTATCTCCGCCCGTGTCTCCACCAGAATCACCACCCATACTAATAGTGCTTCCTCCTATATCTATGCTTGCACTTATGAATGGACATTCATCCTCACAGTCGATATCAGGGCATTTTATAAAGACAGCGTCTTTGTCTTCTTCACAATTACAATCATATTGACATACATGCGTCATTCTTGTCTTGCATATAGGAATGCCGGCGATTTCACCCATATAGTGATGAATATAAGTTACACAAGAAATCTTGTCATGTTCACAGTTGAATACATGGCATTCTTTTGCATTGCAACCTTCCCAGGTATCGCACGCTGGATCAACTGTTTGAATGTATTGACAATAACCTCTATTGTGAGCTTCTTGCAAAGTTATTGGTATACAAGCTACCCATCCAGCAGTGCCATCTTCGTTGTAGAATTTATATTCAACTCCTGTTATAGCAGGCAAGCAATATTTTGTCCAATATAAAATCTTATCTTCTCCGCAGTCTCCACCCCCACCAGTACCTGGCTGACCGAAATGGCATAAACAGTCTCCACCACAGTACCAGCCACTGCCACACCCTTCATTTGAACCATCACACTCTTCCCAGAAACCGTTTGAATTCGGTCTTTGCATTGTATCATCACCACAATATCCGTTATAGAAACCAGGACCTTCTGGTCCGTTTCCTCTAGTATTGTTATTTTCATCCTTTTCTGAGTGGCAGAAACAATCTGATCCACATATTTCATTTTCACTACAATCTTCATCAGATCCGTCGCATTCTTCCATTATGCCATAATCATTAGGTTGTTGGGTTTCACCGTCTCCACAAAATGCTCCCAATATGTCTTGGCATTTGCAATCATCATTACACAGCCCTGATTCACAGGCCTCGTTATATCCGTCGCATTCTTCAAAAACACCATCAGAATTAGGCTGTTGTACCTCGCCATCTCCGCAGTATCCTGACGGAGTTGTACATCCGCTAACTGAAACCAGAACTATAATCGATAACAGTATCAATATGTATCTCATGTTTATAATAAAGCCAATGGATTTAAATGGTTTAATAATACTTTGCTAATTTAATTCTAGAATAAATTCCTGAACATCCAAAACTGAATCTTGCTAAATATCTCCACATCCAATAGTCGTTTGATTTTCCAGATAAAACAAATTTATTCAACATATGACACGAGATCCATGATTTTGGCCATGAATAATTTTTATCTATGTATTTTATAATATCATCATAAGATTCTGTCATTCTCATCTTACCCCAGTTTATAATAATTTGTTGAGAAACATAATTTTTCTCAAATTTAACATTGCCTCTTTTTATTTCTTTTAAAACAGAATCGACATCACCAGCATTCATTATGTTGATAGCGCTTCCAAGCATTTCTAAGCTATGTGCATCAGATCCAACAACTGTTGGTTTTTTTATTTTTTCTGCATTTCTTTCAGCTAATTTGTTTGAAAATTTGTCAAGGCTTAAAGAATTAAAAACTTCTACAGCGTCTGTTTTTTTTATTTCGTTTCTTATGCCTTCTCCTTTCAAATCAAATGGGTGCGGAGCTACAGATATGGCTCCTTGGCCATGTATAACATCTAAAGTATCATCAAGAGACATGTAATTTTTTACAGAATCGTTGAGTCCCAATCCGATTAAATGACCGGATAATGTATCTATCTCTATCGCTGGTATGAAAATAATTTTTTGTTTTTTTGCTTCTTCTCGTGCTTCTTTCCAGCCTTTATTTGTTCTGTGATCTGTCAAAGCCAGACCATCAAGACCTATTTTCTTGGCTCTCTGCATAATTTCTTTTGGAGATTGCGGAGCTTCAACAGGTATCTTGCTTCCTCTTGAATAGTGGCTATGGCAATGCAATTCGAATTTCATAATATCACACTGTTATTTTAATTAAAAGGTTTATATTTTGATTAATTTCTTGTTTTTATCAAAAAACAAGCCTGCAACAAAATAATACATTGCATAGAGCTCCCAACCGAATGGTCCGTATCCAAGATAGCCTAATACTGGCATTTCAAAAACTCTGAAGAAATCAACAAACGGTATGCTGTAAGTCCATTTTATAACAGCCCAGTAATTCCAGAATTCCCATAGGAAACCGCAAACAGTTGCACCAACGAAAAGTGCTATAGGTATTGTCAGCCTTCTGTCTTTTAGATGACCTATAATGCTTGGTTTTTTGTGCAGATAATTGAATGGATCAAGCATTAGGAAGAAAGCGAGCCATATTAGAGGGAAGAAAAATACTGGGAATGTTGCTGAAAAAACAAGGCAAACAATGCCAAGAAAAGACATTAAATAAACAAGAGATTTGTTTATATTATGCGATTTTTTAAGCTTTATTTTATCAAAGATGTGTAGAGATTTTAGAAATTCTGCTGTCTCAAATACTGCCGGAATGACAGTAGAAAATGATATTGTTCCGAATATTAATTTCATCTGCTGTGATGCAAGCCCAGAAGTGCCTATATATCTCCAATTGCCAAGAGCCATATTTATGCCTTCAAACATCCACCACACAACAGCTGAAAAAATTATCATGAATATGAACTGTTTTGGCTTATTGGACAAGTAAGAGCTTCCTTTTGTCTTGAATATCAACGCATCAATGAGCAGAATATAACCATACCATATTATTGGGAAATACCATGTTGCAAAGGGTTCTATTTTCAGAATAAAGTTTATTTCCACTAGAATTATTAGCAGTATACCGAGAAAACCGTATTTCCGAAACATTAATAAATTATTATTAGAAATACAATATAAACCAGTAATAAACTGGAAAAGCTTTTAAATCAACGGGGTTTAAATTATTAGTTATGAAAGGGGTTAATACCATGATAAAAAATGCACCTAAACACGTAGGTATAATACCTGATGGTAACAGAAGATTTGCTAAACGTCTTTTACAGAATCCATGGAAGGGTCATGAGTGGGGATCTGAAAAAATGCATAATGTTTTCCAATGGTGCAAAGAATGCGGTATTAAGCACATGACATTTTACGCTCTTTCTAAAGAAAATCTTAAAAGCAGGCCTAAAAAAGAACTTGATTTTCTGTTAAAAATGGCAGGTAAGGAGATAAAAGATATTCTTCAGGATAAAAAACATTTTGTACATAAAGATAAAGTAAAGGTTACTTTTTTTGGTAAACTTGATCTTTTACCAAAAGATCTACAACTTGATATGCATAGAGCAATGAAAATGACAAAAAAGTACAAAAAATATACACTGAACCTTGCTGTGGCTTATGGCGGCAGACAGGAAATAGTTGATATGTGCAAAAGCATAGCTAGAAAAGTTGCGACAGGTAAATTAAAACCTGAAAGAGTAACAGAAGCTGTTATAAAGCAAAATCTTTATACAAACGGTGTGCCTGATCCTGACTTGATAATCAGAACCAGTGAAAACAGATTAAGCGGCTTCCTTCTTTGGCAATCAGCTTATGCTGAATTTGCGTTTATAGACACATTATGGCCAGAACTAACAAAGAAACAATTTGTGACTGCTGTAAAGAGCTACGCAGACCGTGAAAGAAGATTTGGTAAATAAGCACATTTTAACCGTTAATTATATATATACTGTACCTATATTTGTACTATTGAAGTTACTATACAGCTGGGGCAACCACTGCTTGTAATCAATGCTCGGGCTGTTTATGAAGGAAAAGGTGATAATATGGCAGAAAAGCCACACATGAACATTATAACAGCAGGTCATGTCGACCATGGTAAGTCAACATTGATAGGCCGATTGCTGTTCGATTCTGGTGCAATACCAGAAAACGAAATGAGAAAATTAAAAGAAAAGGCAAAAGAGTTGAAAAAGGAAACTTTTGAATTCGCTTTTGTTATGGATAATTTAAAAGAGGAAAGAGAAAGAGGTGTTACAATAGACCTCATGTATAAGGGATTCAACACAGACAAGTATTACTTCACTGTTATAGATTGTCCAGGACACAAGGATTTTATTAAGAACATGATAACTGGTGCGTCTCAAGCAGATGGCGGAATACTTGTTGTGTCAGCAAAAGATAGCATACAGGAACAAACAAAAGAACATTTGTATTTGTCAAAAGTTCTTGGAATCAACCAATTAATCATTGCTGTAAACAAAATGGACGCTGTCAAGTGGGATGAATCCAAGTTCAAAGAAGTTAAAGAAGCTGTAAGTAAGCTTTTGACTTCTGTTGGTTACAAACTTGAGAAAATACCTTTCGTGCCTATGTCAGCATATGAAGGAGACAATGTATTCAAAAAGTCTGAAAACATGCCTTGGTACAAAGGACCAACACTTTTTGAGGCTCTTGACAAGACATTCGAACCGCCTGAAAAACCTGTTGATAAGCCATTAAGAATGCCTATACAAGACGCTTACAGCATAACAGGTGTTGGTACAGTGCCTGTAGGCAGAATTGAAACCGGTGTAATGAAGCCTGGAGACAAAATTATATTCAGACCAAGCGGTGCAACTGGTGAAGTTAAATCAATAGAAATGCATCACAAAGAATTGTCAAAAGCTGAACCAGGTGATAATGTTGGTTTCAATGTAAGGGGTCTTTCAAAAAAGGACATTAAAAGAGGCGATGTTGTAGGTCATATAAACAATCCACCAACAGTTGCAAAAGAATTTACAGGACAGATAATTGTACTACAACACCCAACTGTTATTACAAAGGGTTACACACCTGTATTCCATTGCCACACAGCACATGTTGCATGCAAGATAATAGAAATTGTAAAGAAGATTGATCCAAAAACTGGTCAATCAATACAAGACCACCCAGACATGCTGAAATCCGGCGATGCTGCAATAATCAAAGTTCAGCCAATGCAGCCATTAGCAATAGAAAAACAAGCTGATTTCCCGCAACTTGCAAAGTTCGCAATAAGGGATATGGGCAAGACAGTTGCTGCTGGTATATGCACTGATCTAATCCCAGCAGATAAATAAGGGCATTAGCCCTTCTTTTTTCTTTTTTTAATCATTTAGAGCTACCTCTATATCTTTATTAATTATGTTAGAGAATTAGATAGCATAAACTGACTGTATGAGACAAGCAAGGATTGCTTTGCTAGCAAAGCAGTCTTTTCGCAAAGCATGCAATCGGTCTTTATGCCGAGGTGGCGGAATGGTTAACGCGCACGACTGGAAATCGTGTGTCTGAAAGGGCGTGCAGGTTCAAACGCACTGCTGACGTAGGCGCAGTCAACAGAGCTGAACATCCTGTCCTCGGCGCTTAATTTTTTATATAACCATTTGAATTAGTAACTTGTTTCTTTGGGGTGAACCTTAGACCTTTCTTTTGCAAAAGAAAGGGATCAGGTTTATTCCTTTTCTTTCATCTCACTTTCTAGAACTTTCATTACGTCTTGCATGTCCTTGACAAGCTTCTTTGCTTTTGTTCCGCGCTCTTTGCCGATTGTGTTTAGGACAGAATTGTAAAGCTTTATTTTTTCATAAAGCTTTTCTAGAGTTGTTCTAATTTCTTTGGTTAGACCTAGATACTCAGGAGAATTTATTGTATAGATCCAGATATTTGTTGTTAATTCCGTTCTTCTGTTTGTCTTTAGTCTGTTAAGATTTGATTCAAGCTCCCTGTATATAGGATAGAAAACTGTTTTGATGTAACCTTTCTTTTCTGATCTGTCTTGCAGATATTTCTGTGCTCTGTAAGAAGCTATATAGGTTCCTACAGCAGCTATAATTGAACCCAATAAAATTGTAACAAATGTTATTGTCTCTGGCACTGATATGATAAAGAACAAGCTTACAACTATTACAAGAATTAAAATCAAGCCACCGTAAATAAATTCTTTCATTAAATATAACTCCTATTATCTCAAAAGTTTTCTTTTAACGCCTGTTGTGTAACTGTATTGCAATTTTGGTGGCACTTTCGGTTTTGGAGCAATTTTTGGTGGTGACGGTCTTGCCATTGGTTTAGGCGGTTGTGTAATTCTTTTTTTTCTTGTTGTTGGTATCAGTCCTAAAGGAGCAAATATTATCATCAATGCTGTTGTAACAGCTAATATTAATACTGCATTTGATTCAAGATCACTGCAGCCATTATCAACTACTCCATCACAATCATCGTCAAGTTCGTTTGAACAGATTTCTTCTCTTGGGAAGACTGCCCCTACACACTCACCCCAAAGCATGCTACCGCCACAGGTTGATGTTCCTCTCTTGCAGACGCCTATGCCTGCTTCCTGTGGTCCGCATTCCCTCAGTTCTTTAGGTAAACAACAGTTAGCGTTATCATCTATGATACTATTACAATCATCATCAATACCATTACATACCTCTTCTTCTTGTGGCTCAGCTCCAAGCACGCACCAGCAGGAAGATTCTTCTACTGTTGTGAAACCTAATACATTGGATATTATGCCATCACAATCATCATCGAACCCATTACATCTTTCTAATGATGGTACTACTGAACATTCCGACCACTCTCTCTTAATGCATGTTTTTACTGCATTTTTGCATACGCCTAGTTGCGTACCACAAGCCTTTGTTTTGTCGTTAATACATTCAGGCCCGTCGCTTCCGCCGCCATCATCGCCGCCTCCGCCTCCACCATCAGGACCTGGTCCCGGACCGCATTCTCCACAATCACCTTCGCAGGTTGAACAGTCTTCGCCTTCCGATTCTACGCATAAGCCATCTCCGCAATAGCCTGATATTACATGACAAAGGTCAGGAGTTCTATCATTATTTTCGTCTCGGAATTTGCAGTCCCATTTTTCTCCCTTCAAGCCAACACCGCTGGTTTGATAACTATCACAAACATAGTATGTTTCGCTTCCGGATTTAACAGTGGCGCCTTTTGTTAGCTCCACATAAACTTCGTATATATCATCTGATCCGCCTGAAGGCATTGAAGGTATGCTTCCACTGCATAGAACGCTGTTACCGCTTGGGTTAGGCGTCAATGATACTGAAGTGAAATCCGCTTCACCAGAACCCTTGTAGAAAGCAGTGCAAGAAGCTCCGCTAGAATCCTCTAGATTGAATTCTGCCTCAACTGAAACAGATTCAGAACTTGTATAGAACTTTTCTGATGTAGCAAAACTATCAGCAACATAAACAGGCTTTGTGTTCACAACAAACAGGCCTTGGTATATCGGACCGACATTTCCCACACTGTCTTTTGCCTGTGCGTCTATTGTGTATGTTCCGCTTTTAACAATATTTGGAACATTGAACTTGCATGTATTGGATGTGTATTGTGTTGCGCTGTTATCTGGATCTCTCACAGATATTATGCACTCCTGCACAGCGCCGTCATAAGCTGAAGGCAGTTTTGAATTGGCTGCATCCTGCGGATCAACACCAACCCAGAGTGTTCCACCATATCCTATTGGATTTGGAGGCTCAACAACGATGCGGTTGACAGTAGGGTCAACAGCGTCCAAAACTTCTGCTGTTATTGTTTCATCAATTACTATGCTACTGTCTATAACACCACCCTCTTCAAAATAAATTGTGTGTCCATAGTTTATTAAAGCATCTCTTTGATATGTTCCTGTTGTTGGAATATGAAGAGTTACATCGAAACCGTTTTTGTCTGCGTTGTTAGGATCCTCAAAAATTGATATTGCAGCATAATTTCCTGAAGCGTCTTTAGTTACAGTAGGAGGCAAGAATTTGTCTTTATCTCCTGAAAGGCTCTCAATATTGCCATTAACTGAATCAACATCTAGGCCGTCATAAGGTGGCGCCAAGTTTATTCCGCGATCAGAACCTGTTGCACTTCCTATAATAATTTGAATGCTGTCATAAGATTGATCAGAACTAAATCTTATTGTGTAATCATTGCCATCTCTCACCCTTTCTGACCAAGTTGCATCAACAATACCGAATGTAGCTGATGTTGATTTTGGTGAATAATCCCCACCAGACTTATAATCCAACTGGCATGATGAATAACAGCCTGAATCCTGGCAATCAATGGCTCCATCACCATCATTGTCTCCATCATCATTGCAGTTTTCTGAAGCACTGCATGTCTGTCCATCTTTTCCTGTTTCTCCTGAACAATCACTGTCAGCGCAATCAACATTTCCGTCACCATCATTGTCAAAACCGTCATCGCATGTTAATTCTACTCTAGTAATGCCATTGTATTCGCAGAAGTGGTGATCATAGTCTCCTACTTGCATGTAGCAGTCAGAGTCATCACAATCTATAATTCTCGATGGTATGTCATAATCATTATCAAAACCATCTGCACATCCACTCCAGTTAGTCATTTCAACTGCTGCGCAAGGAGCGCACCAATTGCGACCTGGTGAGAATGGATGATTCTTGTTGCATTCCAAAGAACCTTCCGGGGAATTTTCATCGACAGTATTATCATAACAGTCCGTATTTCCTTGAGGATCGCTTGGGTTTCCGTTTCCGTCAGCATCATTATCCTGTCCATCAAAGCACCGGATAGGGTTTGATATAGAATATTCATCTCTTGTGCATATTTCGAGTATGTTGTCTGGATTAACCACACCAATACAATCAGGATCTCCGCAGTCAACTCCTCCACCATCATCAAATTTGTCTAAATCATTGTCTGCATCATCGAAGCACCATTTTGCGAACTGTGATTCGACTGTAGGGCATAGTCCAGAGTCTTTGCAACCATTATAATCATCACAATCAGCATTCGGAGCAAATTCCATTCCAAAATATTCTTCATAAAACTCCTCACCCCAGCCAGCTCTTTCTGTATAACCGTTGTCGAAGTCGTTATCAAAACTATCATCACATGTTAATTCTATATCCAGTTCACATTTTCCAACACCGGGAATTATTACACCATCACAATCATAATCTGGGTGATTAGCAGTCCAAGCGCAATCCATTCCACCACCACTCTTGAAATCATAATCACGAGGTCCTGCTGTTACTGGATTCCAATCAGTTCTTTCAAACAAATCCCAGTCGTTGTCAATGCCATCCAAACACTGTTCAGGATAATATGATTCGCTTTGGTATTCCAAACCTCTTATACGGCAGTCGTCAGCACAGTCATATTCTGCAAAAACATAGGCATAGTTTAAAGAGCCTGTCACAGTTTCTAAATAGCAGTCGAATGTATCATAATGATCGTTATCGTAATCATCATTACATGTTAATTCTATGTTATATTCGCACTGTTTTGCAGGGTTTCCAAACTTATCTGCCGGTCCAATTCCTGTATTACAGTCAACATCTCTGCAATCAGGCAACATTGCTTCAGAATCTGTATTTTGGTGGCCGTTTGTCAAATCTTCCATATACCAGTCATTGTTGTAGCTGTCGTCACAATAACCAAGTTCTGTGCCTTTACTGCAGACCTTATTTGATACAGGACCTCCGGTGTAGGTTCCTGTATAAGCGTTGTATGCCAATGTTCCTATTTCATCCTCGCAATCGTCAGTATCATAACAGTCATAGCTTGAATCAGCAAACGATCGTTGTTCATTGCCTTCTTTGTTTAGATAATCAAAGTCGTTGTTTTTTTCATCGCTGCATGTCTTCCAATCAGTAGTAGAAAGATCA
>JAHIRU010000031.1 GCA_018818465.1 Nanobdellota archaeon | reverse complement strand
GCCAAAAGGGAAATATTTAAATACTAAAGTAACTATATGTATTAAATATGATAAAATTAGACCTCAAAGACAGAAAAATACTCTATGAGCTTGACGGCAACAGCAGACAGTCTTTTCATAAGATTGCCAAGAAGGTAGGGTTAAGCAAAGATTCTGTTATCTACAGGGTAAAGCGACTTCAAAGAGAGGGAATAATAAAGCAGTTTCACACGCTCATTAATGTCGGCAAGCTTGGGACAATCTCCTTCAGATTGTACCTTAAGCTTCAGAACACCACTCCGGAAAAGGAACAAGAGATTATTGAGTTCCTGAAAGAGCAGAGAGTGGTTAATTGGCTCGTTTCTATTGACGGAGAATACAATCTTGGAATCTGGGCTCTGACAAAATCAATCAAGAAAATGAATGATCTGTGGAAAGAACTGCTTGAAAAATATATGGATTATATTGACAAGAGATGGCTCACAATATTTACAAAGGTATCCTATTTCCCAAGAGCATATCTTTTAGAAAAGGAAAAGAATCTTGATGAATATACATTTGTTACAGAACAAGATGAAATAAAACTGGATAAAACTGATCTGAAGATCTTAAAATTGATAGCTCCAAACTCAAGAATATCAGTTCTAGAGATTGCTAAACAATTGAATATTACACCCAAAACCGCTTCTTCCAGAATAAAACAGCTGGAAAAGAAGAAAGTCATAGTTGGTTACAGAACAATGTTTGATCTGGAGAAACTAGGATATCAATATTTCAAAGTACATTTTAATTTACATAATCTAACAACAGAGAAAGAAAAGCAGCTCAGAGCTTTCATTAAGCATCATCCAAACATAATATATGACAACGAAGTCCTTGGCGGAGATGATATTGAGATAGAGGTCCAAGTCAAAACACTCATAGATTTGAGAAACCTGCTCAGCGAAATAAAAGAGCAGTTCGCTGGCATAATCAAAGACTACAAATACATAATGTTCTACAAAGAACACAAGTACTTGTTTTTCCCAGGATGAGGATAAAATTTAATTTATATTACAAAAACAAATATTCTATATGTGTTTTGTCAAGTGTTTAAAAAAGGCAAAAAGTTTCTTGCTTGAACCAACAAAAGCATTCAAAAAAGAACAGAAAACAAGCTTTGTTGAAGCTTTCAAATACGTACTTGTAATAGGACCTATTTTAGCAATATTAAACGGTGTTATTGCAGGATTAATATTACCTATTATTTCACCTCTAGCAGGTATTATAACCATTATTGCAGTTGCTATAATGAGTTATGTTGCTTTAATTATTACCCCGTTTATAAGCGGTCTCATAGTTCATCTATTCGCTTATTTATTAGGAGCAAAGAAAGGTTTGGAACAGACATTAAAAGTAACATTCTATAGCCAAACACCATCTATGTTGTTTGGTTGGATACCAATAATAGGATCTATATTTGGAATATATGGAATTGTTTTGCAGATTATTGGAATAAAGAATCTTCAAAAAATGACAATGGGAAGAGCAATTTTAGCTGTGTTACTTCCTATCATTATACTTAGTGTTTTACTTATAATAGGAATCCTTCTTTTAATATTTACAATATTCTCCCTTGGAATACATTTTGATACAAATATGTTCACTTAGTATTCTTAAACTAAATTCACTTCTTCCCTTTTCGCATAGGAACGAATACACAATTGAAATGCGTTTCTAGAATGAGCTCTTCTCCTTTCTTAGTGCCGACGACGAGCTCTTGTACAAATGTGCCGCCGAGGGGTGCGACAAACCTGCCGCCATCCTTTAACTGCGCGACAAGCCTTTTTGGAATTTCCTGTGCAGCGCAAGTGATTATTATTTTGTCATAAGGTGCAGCTTGTTCATAGCCTTCATTACCGTCACCTTCTATGATCTCCACGTTCTTGCAGCCGCACTTCTGCAGAACCTTTCTGGCGCTAATAACAAGATCGTGCTCCAATTCAATTGTGTAAACCATTTTCACAAGCTTTGAAAGTATCGCTGCATGGTAGCCAGAACCAGCGCCAATTTCTAAGACTTTATCTGTTTTCTTTGGTTCAAGAAGTTCAGTCATTACAGCAACCATATGCGGCGCAGAAATAGTTTGCCCTATTCCGATAGGAAGAGGGTTATCAGCATAAGCAAATTTTTTGAATTTTTCAGGAACAAAAAGCTCTCTAGGTACTTCTCTAACAGCTTGTATAACCTTCTCAGTTTTCAGAAATTTCTTCTCAATAAGGTTTCTTATCAATCTCTCCCTTGCTTCTTTGAGGGTCATATAATATTATTATTCAACTAAAACTAATTATTAAAGGAGTTAATATGTTCGAAAAAAAGAATGAATACAAAAACATGGCAGCACATCTAGGTATATTTGGATTCATTGTGTTCCTAACAGGCATTGTCTGGTTTGGAACTGAAATGAGCTGGTGGAACATAACCTTTCCATATTTACCGTTCCTAGTACTGTTGTTTGGTCTTGGAATGATGTGTAAGGCAAAAAAACATTGTTGTAAAAAATAAGGAATGCTAAAGTAGTGTTCCTTAAATTCATTTATTTACTCAAAACTAATTCTTATTATGCCTTTCTATGACATACACGTCCCTTCTGAAGATACAAAGAAAACAGCAGACCTAGCTAAAGAGCTGGGTTGGAATGGTCTTGTTTTTGTGCGCAAATGGGGTGGAGGCAAAAAATTGGAAATTTTTGTAAATGAAATCAAAAAAATAAAAAAATTTAATGCTTCTGTAGGTGTTTTAATTGATGTAAAAAAAGCAAGCGATATGCAGAAAACAGTTAAATTGGTTCGTAAACAAACAGAATTAATTATTATTGCAGGGAAAGAACTTAACTTCAATCGTACTGTGATTGAAACACCTGAAGTGGACATCCTTTCAGGAAAAGACGTACAATTAAATCATGTTATGTGTGAGCTTGCAAAGAAGAACAACGTAGCAATAGAATTCAATTTTCATGATCTTATTACTAGCTACAAAAAAACTAGAGAACGTGTTTTCATGAATATGATAGAGAATGCGAAGTTCATAAGAAAATATAAGACACCTTTCATAATCACAGCAGGCGCAATGGATCCATGGGATTTGAGATCTCCTTTTGATCTACTATCTTTCGGCCGCCTTCTAGGATTCCAAGATCCACAGATAAAGAAAGCGATGTCAGATACAATCATAAAAGAGAACAGAAAGCGCCTTTCTAAAAAATGGATTGCTCCGGGGATTGAGTTAGAATAATTGTTTTTTGCTTATAATGATGTCATTAATATTTTTTCTGAAAGAGTTAGCATACTCTTGTCCATACATGTCTTCTATTCTCTTAAAAGTAGTTTCAAGTAAATTTTGATCTATAGTAGTGTTCATGTTTTTTATATAATGAATAGCGCTATTCCATATGTTTATATCAGGATCTGCTAAAGCGTCTATAGCGCTTGCATTGTCTGAAAAACTCACACGCTTCGAATTAATTATAGGTTTGTAATAAAAAAATTTAACAGATTTTCTGGTCTCATTGTGTATAACTCCTATTAAATTTCCATCAACATCCAAATCAGGTGTGTATTTTATATAAAAATTCATTTCTCTACAAAAATTTGAATAACTCATAAATCATCTTTATCATGCGAACCTATTTAAACTAAACTGTTTTGTAGGCCCTTTTTCCCCTTCTTCCTCAGGAGCTTCTTGCTCAGCAGGCTTTGGTTCTGTTTTAGGCTCTTCTTCAGCAGGTTTTGGTTTTTTAGTGATTGGTTTGTTCATGTTATCGCGCAAAAAAGCAACCACTTCTTCTCCCTTTCCCTGTTCCATCATTTCGAATACTGTTTCAAATGTTTCGGGGTTAAGTTTTGCTGATTCTAAGTTTTGGCGCAGAAGCTTCTTCCCTAGATCCTCAACAGAAAGCTTTTGTTCTTCTATTGTTTTTGTCTCTATTTCATCCTTTTCAAGATCCTTCTTGAAAGATAACAATGCAACATCCTGATATTTGTTTTTCAGTGTGTTCACATCAACATCTGTCTTTCCTGTAAGCTTTATGCGTATAACAGGCTTCTTGTCATGACGTTGAGAAAGTGTTTGCCTAATTTTTTCTTCAACTTCAACCTGTTTAGCGTTAATCATTTCATCAACATATACCTTGCGCTGGTTCTGGAATTCTATATATTGAATGCCTTTTTCCATTTCCTTCGTATCGAATATCCAGAAACCACGAGGTTTAACAGATTCCTTGTTCAGTTGTGTCTGTATGGTTGAACCAGTTATCACCAAAGGCTTGCTGTCGTATGATGAAACAACCGGATTGTGTATGTGGCCGTTTATGTAAATATCAAACCCTCTTGGAAGAGATTGCAAAGGTACCAAATGTGGTGCGTAAAGAAATCCTTCCAATGATTGATGAAGCATGAATATGTTGAAGCAACCAAAAACCGGCTGAGGATTCCATTCTTGTAATGTCTTTTCAACATACTGGTCAGGAACTCCTGATAGGCCCTGTACACATATTTTTTCCTCTCCTTTTCGTAGGATAACACCGTTACTTTCTAAATGTATCAAAAAGCCAGCTCTTTCTAGAGCTTCTATAGGATTAACCAAGCCACGGGTTCTACGTTCATGTGTTCCGTGTATAGCGATAATAGGTATACCATTAATTTTTTTATGTTCTACTCCTTCTAGACCTTTACCGATACCTTCAAAAATCTCCACATCATTCTTTTCGCTGAGTAGTTTTACAAAAATATTCAGCGCGCGGGAGACAGTTTCCTGAGAAGGAACCTTCCTGTCGAATATGTCTCCAGGCAGGAGTATGACATCACAATCTCTGCTCTTTTCTAAAGCTTCTTGAAGGTTTTCGAAGGAATCATCTTCTCTTTCAGTTCCTTCTGCAAATCCCAGATGAGTATCAGAAATAATTGAGATTTTCATAGACAATACTTGGTACTAACAAATTTATTGTTAAATGTTTTTTAACCAATGAAACAAAATAAAATCATGGTTCAAGAACTTTATTCTCTGTCAGCGCAGAAAATAGTGGACGACTACTTGCGAATTTCTCCAGGTGAAAGGTTTTTTATCATAACCGATAAGAAGAGAGATTTTGTTTACAGAATTTCAAAAGCGTGCCTTGATTATGCTGAAGAAAAGAAGATAAAGGCAAAAATTGTCTTTCAAAAAAGAAAATCATTTGGTCCTGCTGATTCTGCTGTTGTAAGGCTTTTCCAGAATCTGCAAAAGAATGACTGCCTTTTCATATGCCTGGAAGGAAAAATGGGTAATTTCTATGCGAAATTCCAAACAGGCTTTCGCAGCATAATGCGCCAAAAGGGCGCACGATTTGCAACAATGACTGGCTTGCAAAGCTTGTCAAATGAAGACAGGCTTCTCAAAGCAATTATAATTGGTTCAGAAGAAGTCCGTGAGAATGGAAAAAAATTAAAACAGCTTTTGGATAACGCAAAAAAGATAGAGCTTGTTGGTAAGAGCGGAACTGTTATAGAAGCCAATATAGAAGAAAGAAAAGCATGGTTTAATTCAGGAGAATTCTTCAGACCAGGAACAGGAGGAAATCTTCCTGCAGGTAATATTGATATTTTTCCAATAGAAGGATCTGTTTCAGGAAAGGTTGAAATAGATCAGAGCGTAAAGATAGAGGCTGAAACAGTTGTCCTAAAGAAGCCTATTGAGTTTGTTATAGAAAACGGAGAAATCATGCAGATACATGGTGAACAGTATATAGTAGAGCGGTTGTATAATGATCTCAACAACTTCTCTTTCATTAACCAACGAGCAGGTTTCGATCCACGAGGAATCTTCAGAATAAGCGGAATAAGCTTCGGTTTGTTGCCTTTACAGCCGATTGGACTCAACCTCATGGATGAACGCCTCCTAGGCATAGCAGCCGTTTCAAACGGCAACAGCTGGGGCAGAGGCGGTAGAAACAAGTGCAGAGGACATCGTGATCATTTATTCTGGCTGGATTATGTCAAGATAGATGGCGAGAAGTTTACTGTTAATGCGTTGGGGAAGCTTTAATTATATATTTTTAATTATTTTTTCCCAAGCATTTTTAGCTATATTAAGATCTTCTAAATCAGAATATGATTTTTCATCAGCTTCGTCTAGTATGCCACCCAACATGGCCAATGAATTATTGCTAAGCACTTTTGACATCTCTTTTCCAACATCACCTAATTCTGATTTCATAGCATTTATTCGTCCTCTGTATTCATCTTCTGAAGAGGATGTCATTCTTATCAAAAATGGTGCATACTTAACCCACCCTACTACAGCATTAGCAAATCTATCAACAGTTCCTGGTATTACTGCGATAGGATCTACACTTTCTGGGAATTTGCCTTTAGTAATATCAACGTATTTTTGGAACGGATCATGGAATGTATAAGTAGGAATTTTCAAAACAAGAGAGTTTTTTAATTGCATTCCCATTATAGCATCTTCTCCTCTTGCTCCTTTTGGATTGAAATATGGAGGAATCTTACCACTTAATATTGATTGAACATTAAGGGCTATATTACCACCAGTTAGGAATTTTATACCATTCACTTCTTCTACTGGATAAGGAGAATTTTTTAAAAAGTTATTATCAGCATAATTAATACATTCTCTAGTATTCATGAAAGTTTTTTCATTGATTATTTCACTACCATATGATAGAATTCTTCCCAATTTTTCTCTAAGACCCTTTTCTAATTCATTTTCTATTTCAGAAGGAACCGGTGAGAAATATCCTGTATGAGCACCGTTTGTTATGTCTGCTTCAAAAATATTATCCATATGATACCCAAAAACATTCTGATGCATCCATTCTAAACCATTACCTTTTCTTTTAGGAGCTACGAAATATTCATCATCATCAAATAACATTATAGCATCGTTACCGTCCATAATCGCATTAACAGTTGCTCTGTTTTTTAATGTGCAATATCCTCTAGGTTTGAATAATATATCATAAGCGTGATCTGTTATATTTTTTTTAGTATGTTCACTTAAACCACCATCATCTCCTGGTCCAAGATAGGTCACTGATCTGAAAGCCTTTTCCAAATCTTTATCAAACATAAAATCATCCGGACTTAGATTGTAGAATGTTGGGTCAAATGATACGTAAACATTAACGTTTTTAGGGTCATTTTTATATCTACCCATATTATCGACTAGCATAGCAACTACATTGTGTACAGTTTTTCTTCCAGTAGGGAAAATTACAGCTATTTTTTTATTCATCAAACGAGAAAAAAACTAGGAACAACCTGTTAGCTGTATATTATAGATTTGTAAATTATTTAAGCTTATTCTAATTAAATACGTAAAACACGCTTAAACTATTTAAAACAACTGCCGTCTTTAGTAATATGGAAACAGAAAGAATAAAAAACATAATCAGGGAAAAAATTGGAGACGATGTTTTAGAGATTACTGTAAATTCACGTGGTTCAGATCAAACTGTTTACATAGTTACTGCAAAAAATTCTAATTACGTTATCAAATTTCCTAAAAATGATACGTTGCTTTTTAGACAGGGATTTGCTTATGATAATCTTCATAATATAATTCCAATGCCAAAAATATTAGCAACCGGTGAAGATTATTTGGTTGAAAGTTTTATAGAAGGCGATGATTTAGATTCAATTCAATCAACTCCGAGCGAATCTGAAAATATATATTTCGAACTCGGCTCTATTCTAAAGAAAATACATTCCAAAAAAATGGAAGGTTTTGGTATTGTTCTTCCTGAAGGTAGAGGGAAATATAAAAATATGAGAGAATTCGTGAATTCTTGGTTTACTAAAAAAATAAACGATCTTGAAAATACCGGTTTACTATTAAATAATCAGATTGGAGAAGTTAGAAGATTGTTAAACAGTAATTATCTAGATTCTGATACAAGTGTATTACTTCATAATGATTTTAACGACCCTAATATAAGAGTTAAAAATGGTAAAGTAACTGGTATTATAGATTTTGGTGATCTTTATGCTGGACCACCATCTTATGATTTGGTAGGTTTATTATTAAGTCATTATTCGGATGGAAAATTTGAGCATTTTTTAGATGGTTATGGAAGAGATATAGATTCAGATGAAATTGATTTCTTTTCGAAACTGAATTTAACTTGGATAATACCTTATCATCATAATTTGGACAATAATGAAAAAACTAATAAATATCTTGAAGCTATGAAATATTTCTTTGAATTCTAGCTAATCGTTCACGTCTCTAGTGAATGTTTTTAAATATATATGATATATAGCGATCATGTTTAAAGAATTCTATACAGGAAAAACAGTTTTATTGGCTCCTCACCAAGATGATGAGAGTATTGGAGCATTCTGCTTAATGAAAAGAATATCAGATAATAACGGAAAAATATACGTGGTTTTTGCTACAAACGGTGCTCCAGAAGGTATTTATCCATTTAGATCTGGAGACATAATTTTCGACAATCAAGAACAATATGCTCATACAAGAAAGCATGAATCATTAAGAGTCTTAAATAAAATAGGACTTGAAGATGAACATATTCGTTTCTTAGGGATAACTGACCGTACTTTGTATCTAAACCTGGAAAAAACAGAGTGTATGGTTAAAGAAATTATTGAAGAATTAGAACCAGACAGAATTCTTGTTTGCTCTAATGAGAAATGCCATCCAGATCATGACAGCTTAAAAGCAGCAGCTTTTATCGCTTCTCGTTCAAATAAAAAAGATTTATGGGAGTATGCAACCTACAATGCTTCTGGTAAAGAAAATAATATATATGAAAAAGAGAGATACAACATATTTGCTGATGGAATATATGATTTTGAGCTTATGCTTACAGATGAAGAAATCACTTTGAAAAAGGAAGCTTTTTCTTTATACGAATCTCAGATTACAGATATTTTGTCGAGATTTACTTTTGAAAAAGAATCCTTTAGAAGAGCATCAACAACTTTTTTTCAACCTAAAAATATACAACCTCATTATGAAAAACCTGACCCAGATGAGGTTGATGCAATAATTATGAATTATATAAATTCAAGGCAAAATCTTCATATTTCTATCTAAGAATCTCTTCATACAAATCAATATAATTTGATACCATACTATCTAAACTAAATCTATCGATCATATTTTTTCTACAAAAATTTCTGTCAATTTTTTCTATTTTACTAACTGCTTCACACATAGCATCCACATCACCAACGTTTTCAATCAAAAAGCCAGTTGTATTATCTATAATAATTTCAGGTGTTGCGCCTATACTAAAGCAAATAGTTGGTGTTCCTGTCATACCTGCTTCTACTGGAACAAGGCCGAACGATTCTTCTAATATTGAAGGAAATAGAAGACATTTTGCATTCATGTACAATTCTTCTTTACACTCACCGACATGTCCTAGATATTCTATTTTATCTCCAATTCTTGGTTTTATGAATTCATTGAAAAAGGTTGTTTCGGATGTAGATGAATAACCACCAGCTATTTTCAAAGGCATATCAAGTTTCTTTGCAACATCTATGGCTATATGAGGACCCTTTCCTTTAGACATTCTACCTAAATAAAGAAGATAATCTCCATGCGTTTCACTGAAAGGATGATTTTCTTTTACAGGTACACCATTATATATAACACGATTAACAACAATTCCCTCCTTACTATAAGGTTCTATTTGACTGTTACTTACAGCCACAAATTTGTTTTCATGATGATTGATATCACCTAGTTCTTTATACCAAAACCAATTTACTGGTAAATGTAGAGTTGTTACTATAGGTTTGTTTACAAATTCACTAAAAACTGATAAAGGTCTGGCATGACTGTGTATAATATCATAATTATTATCATGTACATGTTGCAAAAAATCAGCACAGTATCTGAAATCAGCCGCGCCTAAAAAATCTTCACCTGTTTCTATATTCGGATCTTCGGTATAATTTCCGTTAAAAACAATCAATCTATCCACTTTACTATCATATCTAGCTAAAACATCAGAATCATATCCTCTTTTCAATAAAGCATTATGAAGATTGTAAATAAAATTCTCTATTCCTCCATGAGAATTTTTCTCTACCTTTGTACCCAAATCAAAATTTAAATGCAATATCTTCATACACCCAAAACAAAACTAGGCATCAGCCTAACCAATAATAGTCGACGTTGTTTAAAAAGATTATTTTACCCTCAAACAACCAACAATCCTAGCGCCATTATGCCGGCGAAAGCAAAGGCGAATGGGAAGAGACTGGTTGTTGAGAACATAAGCAGGAATGCCAGCATGATGAATAGGATTATAAGACGACCCATATTCAAGTGAAGCTCTCTTGAGATATTCATGGCTAGAGGGTTCTTTTTTGCATTTCTGGAGAATATTGCGAATATAGGAACATCAATGAGTGCTAAGCAGAGTCCTGCTATAAAGGATAACAAAAAGAATTCCATTACGGATGTGGAAAATATCCTCATAAACCAAATAGCTGCTAGTAATACTGCTCCCAATCTGACTATGTTTTTCTTCTCTACTTTGTCGCTGAATTTTCCCACCATTAGTGTGAATATGCCTACACCAAATATCGACAGGGTTCCTGCTATACCAACAGATAAAAGATCGTTTAATGAAATGAAAATGAATATAGGCCAGACAACGAATTCGACTATAGCTAATATCCCTTGTATTACAATAATGCTTGAAAGTCCGTCAAGCTTTTTTGCAAGCTTTCCTTTTTTTCTGTCATACTTTAAAGTCAGTCTTTTATCTCCTGTTATTGCTAACGGCACAACAGATAGCACTGCCAACACCATAACCATTATAAAAACAGAATGGAAACCAAATTCTTCTAGCATTATGCCGCCTAAAAGAGGAGCGAACATGACAAAAATTCTAGGAAGAGCAGAAAGGTATCCTGTCTCCAAACCCTCTTTTTTCCTGTCAGCATTCCTCGTGAAAAAAGAATTAAGAGGCACCCAATAGAAAGCTAGAGAAGTTCCAGCTGCTATGGCTGTCAAATAGAGAAAATATGATGGAAGAGCATCCAAGTTTGTTAACAAAAAAAGAAAAGCCAACAGCATAGGAACTCTGAGCATTATTGTTTTCTTTAAACCAAAAAAACTAGATACATGCGCAGCGAGGAAATTCATTATAGTCATTGTTCCCCAAACTACGACAAAATACTGGAAAACATGCATCAAAGCAAAACCTATTGTTAAAAGATAGATAGGAATGAATATACCAATCAAAGATATAGCAAAATAGTCTATGATTCTGTTAAGATACAGTTCCTTCAACTCAACATTACCTTTGAAAATATTGTCAAAAATATACATAAAACATTATTGTTTTGGGAGAATAAAATCATTTCTTTTCTTTTGTTGCTTTTTTCGTTTCTTTTTCTATAATCTCAATTTTATTTGTTATTGCTGTTCCAGGTAAACCTTTACTGAAACGGGCACGCACAATACCACTGTTGCCGTGCGTTTGCGTTATTTTTCCATAAATCTTCTTGCCAGCTGTGCTTTGCCAGAGCACGCGCCTTCCAATGAATTGTGAAGCCAGCGCACGCGTGTCAACTCCAGGCAACTCTAACAAAAACTGATTTGTTGTCTGTGTGTGCCTTCCACGCCTGAAACTAAGTATTGTAGCCTTCATAAAATCACTATAAACAGTAATATTGCTATGTATTAATAAATATATATGGAAGTTGACGCACTTTTTAAGATAAAAGTAAAGACTGGAGCAAAAGAGTTCAAAATGAGAGTCAGTGGACTCACTCTATTTCTGGATGTTAAGTCTCTGCCAATGGAAGGTGGAGCTAACAGGGAAATAATCAAAGAATTGAAAAAAATCTTCAAAAGGCCTGTGGGAATTGTAAAAGGTCATAAAAGCAAAGATAAGGTCATACTCGTTAAGAATCTGATGCCAGAAGATGCAAAGAAAATTTTAGATCAATGCGAGAGAGCTCAAGAACCAACCACCGAATAAACTACCCACATATGCTGCTATAGCGAATTGAATAAATCTGCCAATTATGCTGACAATTAAGAATTTCTTGAAATCCAGCTTGAAAATGCCTGCAGCCCAGGCAAAGACCTTAAAGGGTATTGGTGTGAACGCTGCTATGAGAACAGCCCATGCTCCGTACTTGTCGAACCATTTCTTCACGCCACCCATATGTTTTCTGAAAAGTTTGTTAGCTGCCTTTTCACCAAAAACATAACCCAAGCCATATCCTATAACAGCTCCTATAACAGAACCAATTGTAGCAACAACAGTTATTATAAACGGATCAACTCCTAGGGCTGTTGAAGGCGCTATAAACACTGCTGTCGGAACAGGGAATACGAACGATTCAAGAAGGGATATTATGAATGTACCAATAAGACCGTAATCAGTCACAAACATTTGTGCCCAGAGCACAAGTTCTTCAAACATATAAACCATTTGTTAGCAATTGTTAATAAAAAGATTGCTGGGTTATAACCCAGCTTCCTGTTTTAAAGTATCAACCATATTGGTTTTTTCCCAGCTGAAATCAGGATCGTTTCTGCCGAAATGACCGTATGTGGATGTTTTCTGGAATATAGGTCTTCTCAATTGCAAGTATTCTATTATTGCTTTTGGTCTTAGATCGAAATGCCTTTTGACAAGCTCTTCTATTTTTTCTTCTGGTATTCTGTTTGTTCCAAATGTATTAACCAAAACAGATACTGGTTGAGCTATGCCAATTGCATATGCTATTTGCACTTCACATTTATCAGCCAGACCAGCAGCAACGATATTCTTTGCAATATGTCTAGCCATATAACTTGCAGACCTGTCGACTTTTGAAGGATCCTTGCCTGAGAAGCATCCTCCACCATGTGATCCATGACCACCATATGTATCAACTATTATCTTTCTTCCTGTCAAACCAGTGTCAGCTGGAGGACCGCCAAGCACAAAACGCCCTGTCGGGTTGATGTATACCTTTGTGTTTTCATCCATCCACTCATTGCAAACAGGTTTTATTATTTTCTCGAGAATCTCTTGACGGATTTTTTCCATAGGAATGTCTGCGTGATGCGCTGAAACAACAATCGCATCAGCCCTTTTTGGCTTACCGTCAACATATTCTATCGTAACTTGGGATTTTCCGTCAGGTCTTAAGAAATCTACTTCACCACTCTTGCGTGCATCTGATAATTTTTTTGTAAGCTTATGAGCTAGTACAATAGGTAACGGCATAAACTCTGGTGTTTCGTTAGTTGCATAACCAAACATTAGTCCCTGATCCCCAGCCCCCTGATCTTTATCATCACCCTGACCTTCATCAACACCTTGTGATATGTCAGGACTTTGTTCGTGTAAAGATACGAGTACAGAACAATCATCAAAGTTGAAACCGTATTCTGGTTTGTTATAGCCTATTTCTTTCAGAACTCTTCGAACTGTTCCCTGCACATCAATATAACCTTTTGTTGTAACTTCACCTGCTACCAGGATCAAACCAGTTGTTGTTAAAACCTCAACAGCAACCCTAGAATTAGGATCTTGCTTGAACATCTCGTCTAGAATAGCATCAGATATCTGGTCACAAATTTTAGACACCGATTAACAAATGTTAATAGGTTTTGTCCGGATGACCTTCTGTCACTGATTCTGACGTAAACAAATAGCTTCTAGATTTAGAACCTGCCTCTTCAAATTCCATTAAAAATCACCTCAATATTTCAATTCTAAATAATTCATACTAAACTTTAAATCACTTGACAGAATTTTACAATATAAACAATATTGAAAAGCCTTAAATCTCTTATTTTCAAAAATTTAAAATGTCTGGAAAAAATTCTGCGCCTGTTTCTTTAGAAATATATTTTAGTAGAATAGGAGACAACAATTGCAGACATTTTAGAGGAGAAAACGAAGAAGGGTATATTTGTGAATTGCCGCTAACTGAAAAAGTTTACAGTTCTCTTAGAAAAATACTTGGCGGCTGTCACCCAGATGGTTTTAAAGCAGTAATTGAAATTTATCCCATAGTTAGTACAAAACCAGAATCTTAATCCCCACTAAGCAGTTCCTCTGCGAATTTTTCAGGGTTGAATATGTCGATGTCCTTGTAATCCTGTCCTGTTCCTAGGAAGAGAATCGGTTTCTTGATTGCCTGGCAAACCGATAAGATTGAACCGCCCTTGCTGTTAACATCTGTTTTTGTTAGTATTACAGCATCAACACCAACAGCATCATTGAACCTGTTTGCCTGTTCAACAGAGTCATTACCTGTTATAGAATCAATAACAAGAATCTTCAGATCAGGTTTGTTAACTCTTACTAGTTTTTTCAATTCATCCATTAGGTTTTTATCTGCATGGGATCTTCCCGCGGTATCCGCCAGCACGACATCATAGTTGTTTTTTTCACCATGCTTTTTTGCATCAAATATAACAGCAGCAGCATCTGCTCCGTACTGGTGCTTTATTACTTTAATACCGAGCTTATTTCCATGGTATTCAAGCTGTTCTATCGATGCTGCTCTGAATGTATCAGCAGCAGCGAACAATACTCTGTATTTCTTTTTCATTAAGAATTGGGCAAATTTTGACAGGCTTGTTGTTTTGCCTGAACCATTGAATCCTAGGAAAACAAAACATGCGGATCTGTTTTCCTTTCTCGCTTCTCTGATTATTTTATCGATATCAACAGTTCCCTGATCGAGTATCTTTCTAACGCTTTTTTCAAATGCAATTTTTATCTCCTTTCCTGCCCCTACTCTACTAACAGGCTTATCAACTAACTGCTCTTTCAGATTTTTCTTAAGCTCATCAACAGCTTCTAGAGCTATGTTTGACTCCAAAAGCCCTAATTCTATATCTTTAAAGAATTCATCAATATCATTTTCTTTCAAGCTTTTCTGAAAAAAACTCTTCTCCTCTTTTGGTTCTTCTACGGTTGGTTTATATTTTTCTTCTTTCTTGAAACCAATTTTCTGTAAAAATGATTTTTTCTCCTCTCTAAGTTCTTTTTCCATCTCAGGTTTTTCTTTAGGAGCTTCCATTTTAGGCTTTTCTTTAATAATTTCTTTTGGCTTAGTTATTTTTTCCGCATGTTTTTTCTTTATAAATTTCTCTACTTTTTTCTCTTTAGAAACCTTCTTTACAACTTTTTTAGGTTCCTCTTTTTCTATTTTTTCTGTTAGAGCTTTCACAGAATCTGAAAGCTTCTTTTTCAGCATTCCAAACATATTAACCTAATTTTAATAACGTGGCTTATATAATATTATATATGGAGTTTCAGCTGAAAAAAAGGCACCCGATAATAAGCTTTGGTATCGGTTTATATTGTGCTGTTATAGGAATAGTTATAGCATGGTTACTCTTTCCTTCAAACACGGGAATAGTTAGCGTTTTCTTCACATCACTTGCTATGCTGCCGTTTCTAAAAAAACTGCTTCCGCTTGACTCTATAACAAGGAACAAAAAACACCCAATAAAATTTAAGAATCCTCTTTATTATCTGAAAAAATTCCTAAATTTTCACAAGCTTACCATGGAATACAAAAACATTTTTATCATTTACATAATGTTGTTCTTTGGTATATTTCTCGTATATACAGTTTTTCAAATGAATTTACCAGGACCTATGGCAGAGAGCTTTTTTGTTGAACAGACAAACATACTTCGTGGTAGTGCAGGCGAAGCTGTTTTAGGTTATGCTGATAGGCCTTTCATGTCAGCAAGCATATCCTTAAATACATTCATCGGAATCATATTGAATAATCTAGTAGTTCTAATGGTAGCGTTTGTAATTTCAATTGTTTACAGGGCAGGCATATTCATAATAGCCTGGAACGCTTCTGTTTGGGGTGTCATATTTGGTTCAGCTCTAGTAGAATCAAGTAAACTTCTAGGACAAAACATGGCTTTCCTATTTGTTTTAAGTATTCTCATAATAGTGCCCCACATGGTAGCAGAAGCTTTCGCCTACATATGCGGCGTTATATCAGGCAGTTCAGTCTATATAACCTTGTGGAGAAAATTAACTGAAAAGCAGCATGCTGTAATCATAACAGACGCTATAAGACTGCTAATATTAGCTGGTTTATTCATAATACTAGCATCTCTTATAGAGGTCTATTTCGCATTTCCTGCAATAAAATTAGTGCTATGGGCATCTTAATCCATCAAATGAATAGCTCTAGCAAATTTTCTAACTCTTTCTAAAGGATTACTGGATTCTTCTATTTTTGTTCCTATATGAATACAGTTAGCACCTGAAAGAATTAGCTCCCTTGCCTGCTCAGGTGTTTTCACACCACCAGCAACAACTATGTTGAGATCACATACTTTGTTTACAGCTGAAACTATATGAGGAGGAACAGGTGATGGTGCTCCAGAACCAGATTCTAAAATAACAAAACGCATTCCCATGTATTGTGCAGCAAGGCTATAAGCCACAGCAAGATCTGGTTTTTCCTTTGTTAATAGTTGTGCTTCTCCAACATGTCCAACAGTCTGACCAGGTTCAAATACAATATAACCTGTTGGCATAACTTCAATATCGTATTGTTTTACTACAGGAGCTGCAAGTACTTGTGCACCGCTTATCCAATAAGGATTTTTTGAATTCAAAAGACTCATGAAATAAATAGAATCAGCATATTCTGTCACATTGCTTACGTTTCCAGGAAACAGGTGCAAGGGAATGTTTGTACTCTCTTTTATCATTTTTGCAGTTTCATCAAGCGTGTGGCCCTGTGCTCCTATTGAACCACCTAACATTATTACATCAGCACCACCCTCATTCATTATTTTTGCAAGTTTAACAGCATCTTCAGGATTCTGTTTATCAGGATCTATTAAACCCATGAAGACGCCTCTGTTAGAGGCTATAATATCATTTATATATTTCTCTACCTTACCAATTTTTGGTTTCTTTTCAACATCGAATTCTTCCATAATATCGTCCAAAGATAACAATTGAGTTCTACTAAGTTTTATAAACCTTTATACCAATTCACCATTTTTTTGACTTCTGTGCTGAAATCTGCTTTAGGTTCGTAATTCAATTCATTTTTAGCTTTGTTTATAATGTAATGGCGGTTTATTATGAGAACATTAAAATATGCACCCATTCCTGCACTCTTAGCGATTGTTTTAACCAAAAGCATAGGCATTCTTTTTGGCTTTTTGCCTAAAAGTTTCATTATGGTTTCTACAAACTCTGTAAACGAAAGCGGTTTTTTGTCGGCTATGTTATAAGTTCCTTTACCCTTTTTTATTGATTTTTCAAACGCCTGCACAACATCTGAAATATGCACTACATGAGTCAGATTCTTTGTTTTTGGCACAGGAAAGCCCTTTTCAAGAAGTTTCAGGTTTTTCTTCCAGCTTGGGCTTCCTTCTCCATAAACAGGAGCTATCCTTAACATAACATAGGGTATTCCGGAGTTTTTGATTAACTCCTCACATCTAAGCTTTGATAATCCGTAATAATTTTTAGGATCCAAGCGATAGCTTTCATCAGCTTCTTTTTTTATCTCGCCATAAACAGACACGCTTGAAGCGAAAATAAATTTCTTAACATTTTTGCATTCCTCAAGCAGATTTTTTGTCGTATCAACATTAGCTGAAAATATCTCATTTTTTGGTTTTGAATATGATACTAAACCTGCAAGATGTATTACAGTGTTTATGCCCTTCGATACACCATCAAGCGATTTAGGATATAAAAGATCTCCTTTGAAAATTTCTGCCTTTGGAAAAAGACTTTTTGCCTTGTCCTCATCCCTGGATAGAATCCTTACCTTATGCCCTTTTTGAATAAGATTTTTTGTTAAATTTTTGCCTAAAAAACCAGTAGCACCAGTAATGAGAATCATGTATAAATATAAACCGTTGTCTTTAAATAGAGTCAATTTTCACCAATTTAAGTGATCGAAGCTAATTATTAAACGAGACTATGAAGGGACAGGTTCCTATAGAAAAACTAGTATTATTTATCGGAGGGTTAATAATTTTAGCTGTTGTGATTTGGTATTTCCTGGCTAACCATTTTAGTATGACATTGGGTTGATTTTATGGAAAAAATAAAAGATTTTTTTAGGAAAAAATTCTCAGGATCTGTTGTCACTCAAAATTTTGTTTTAATCATTATATCGATTGTAATAGCAATACTGTTTATACTAGCAGTAGTGCTTTTATTAGGAGAATGGTCTTCTGGTTCAAATAATGCACTTTTAGATACAATACGCGGCTGGTTCAGCTAGCAAACAGATTATTTAAGTTGCAGCAATAAATTAATATTATGGCATCCCTCAAAGGTCAATTAACTATATCAGAGGCGCTCGTTTCAGTTTTTGTGTTGATCTTTGCAATTGTTATCATAATAGTATCAATACAAG
>JAHIRU010000030.1 GCA_018818465.1 Nanobdellota archaeon | reverse complement strand
GTTCTTGAAACAATAAATTCTCATTTCAAAATGAGAATTAAAAGAATACCCAAAACAGAATTTCCTGAAAGGTTTTCAAAACTTCTTGAATATCAATGGAAATTTTTACAAGAAATACATGAAGCTATTGAATCGAATCAAGAATGGGCAATAAATATAGCTAATCAGATGTACGAATTTGGAAAAACCCACAACATAAAACTGGAAGAATCTATAAGAAAATTAAAGACAATTTCTGAAAAGGACGAACAGTACAAGCAGGAAGCTTTGGAATATATAGCTGGTAAGAAGTTTGATTTTTTTGAGACTTTAGCAAATTTATGATTTATTCTCTACTTTAACACCATCATAATCAATTGTAGCATCAACAAGATAGAAACCAGCTTCTTCCCAAGATCGTTTAGTTCTTTCTGCGATTTCTACATCAAAGGAAACAGCTATACCGCAATCTCCGCCACCAGCGCCTGATAATTTTCCTGCAGCGCCTGTTGTGTTTGCAAGATCGCTTAACTGTTTTAGTTCTGGGGTTTCTATGTTAACTCCTGACTTTTCGCCAAGCTCTTTTAAGATATTCTCATTTTTTCTTAGAAGTTGAATAATGTTTTCTTTATTTTTGTTTTTCCACTCTGGTATTAGTTCACGAACAAGATTTGCTATCTGATCATAAAGTCTTTTATATTCATCTTTGTTATCAGCTGCCCAAATGTTTAATTGTTTAACCATTGCGGATGTTGATGCAGAGTCCTTTGTCCAACCTATTGTAAGATTGAATCCTTCTGGTATTTCCATAGGTTCAGCTTTAAAGCTGCTCCATTCAGTTTCTGCAGCTTCTTTTACTGATTTACCAGATTCCATATATTCGATTAACCATTTTGGATCAAATCTTTGATAAACAAAAACTCCGCCATAAGTTGATGCAGCCACATCAAATGCTGAACCAACCTTTCCCTGTGCAAGATAATGTGTTAAAGCAGATAATTTGTATATTTTATCCTTTGCTTCTTTGCTTTCAATATCATGATTATGCAGTTTTAGAATAGCGGATGTTAGTGCAACAACAGATGCTGCAGAGGATCCAAAACCAATTTTTTTTGTTTCACCACTTTCAAGAGTAACTTGTGAAAGCTCTCCCCATGAATGGATTTTAAATGGTTTCCAGTTACCTTCTCCTAAATATTTTAAAATTGTTTCAACTGCACCTTTGGTAAACATCAAACCTTTTGCCTCTTCTTCAGTAGGTTCTTGTCGCCATTTTAATTCATTTCCATCAAAATCAGCCTTGAAATTTTTGATATTAAAATCATCTATAGATATAGTTATTTCATCTGATGGTTCTATTTCAACATGAACTCTTTTGTTTACTGCTGCTATGAGCCCAGGATTGCCTGGCTCAAGTATTGCCCATTCCCCACTTAAAACCAATTTTCCAGGAGCGCTTACGTGAATCTTTTCTCCGCCACCAATTCCTATCCTTGTTTTCAGGGTTTCAAAACCAACCTCTTCTATAGCATTTGCAACTCTGTCTTGCAGTTCTTTTCCAGGTGTAAGAGCCACCATACTACCTCCTCGTCCTGTTCCTGTAAGTTTAGCTCCCAATGCACCGTTTTCTTTGGCTATTTGTATTACTTGATCTAGTTCTGGACAGGATAATGTCGATTCCTTCAAAAGTTCCTGGTTTTTATCCATCAATGAACCCAGTTTATTTAGATCAAAATTTTTCAACGCAGTCTGTGCTTCTTGAAATATTTTTTCATAATCAGAAAAAATTCTTCCGAATTTCTCAGGATCTTCTTCCCTCTTACTTTTTATATCAGCAACAACTTCTTTTGTGTCTTGAGTTATACCAGTGTTTGCCAACACAATTTCAATAGGTTCTTTTATTTTTAATGTTTCAATATCATTTGGTCCGCCCTCTAAATTCTTTTTGAATATCAAAAGGCCTCCATATGT
The DNA here is from genome assembly GCA_018818465.1 of Nanobdellota archaeon. Taxonomy (GTDB): domain Archaea; phylum Aenigmatarchaeota; class Aenigmatarchaeia; order QMZP01; family QMZP01; genus JAHIRU01. The sequence goes on along the minus strand of JAHIRU010000030.1, from coordinate 8,709 downwards.
TGCTGCTGTATTATCTATACCAGAAGGAGTTCCTGCAGAACCTTTTTCACCTTCGTAAGATATTTCATTTATTTGATCATCATTTAGGTTTAAGTTGAAATGTCCGGATAATGCTCTTGCAATAGAAGTTGCTAAAGCGGCACTTGCGCCCCTGCCCCCAACACATTTCAGATTACCTTCAAGCGTTATCTTTAATGGTGTTGCTTCAGTATCAATTTTCATAAAATTCATAATAAGGTCCAGAGCTCTTTCTTGTTCACCCTTCTTTTTTTCCTTATAACCGTCTGCTGCAGGCCTGTTATCGATCACAGTTAAACCATTTCCCGGCTCACTTGGTTCCACTTTAGCAGTTGTATAAGAATCCAGAGCAGCCACTATTCCAGGAAGTCCGTAAACAACATAATGTTCTCCGAACAAAATCACCTTAGCATAGCCTCTATTCACATAATCACCTAAATATATTTTAATTAATACTTTTTAAAGGTGAAAGATTTATAAACATTGTTATAGTTTTATAGGAACATTTTAGTTAAATCCTCTATATATAACCAGCAATGAGCGATACCTTTTTATACCCCCGCAGTAACAATTAGGTGTTAATCTCATTCATGTTCATCAATTTAATCTATTTGCTAACTCGAGCTTCTGTCTCGCGTTGGTTTAATATACTCCATGAGGAGATCATACTAATTCTTAGAAATAAAATTATCCTCTAAAGAGAGGAGAAGGAGATTGTTTTGGACAAACTAAAAACCTTCTCTACAATTGGGGGACATTTTTCAAATGAATTCAGCGAGTTTATTCGAGATCATATTCGGAAAGGCACTCCCGTGATCATTGACCACGGTTTCACCAAGTATGAAAATAACAAATTCGAACGATTAGCTCGAGTCAAAAGTGTCGATGAAAAAGAAGGTTATGACATCATCGTGCTTGGTGATTAATCACTTTCAGCCCTGAAAACATCATCCGCCCCACATGGAGCGGATTTTCATTACATGTATCTACTTATAGGGATATAAATAATGAAAATCGACGCACAGAAACCTTTATAAATACAAGTAACTAAATTTACCATATGGTAAAAAAAATTACTAAAACTAAGATAATTGGACTTTTTGTTAATGATTATAATAGAAAATATTATCTTAGGGAAATGGCAGATATCTTGAAGAAGCCGCACCAAACGATAAAACCATATCTTGAGGAGCTTACTGAGGAAGGGATTTTAGTTAAGAATGAAAGGAAAGGTATAACAGAGTATGGCCTCAACATGAAGGACAAAAAAATTTATGATTATCTAACACTTGCGGAAAAGGATGCAACAATGGAAAAGTTGAAAGAAGATACACTCTTGAGGATGCTTTTTGAGAAATTGTCTGATTTCTTTATAAAAAACACGTTTATTGTTTTCGGTTCAGTTGTTAGCGATGCAAAAAAGGCGAATGATATTGATTTGCTGGTAATAGGTAAGCAAAATATATCAAAAACTGTAAAAGAATTTGAAGAAGTTTATAATAAAAAAATACATTTGGTGCAAGTGGCTAATGTTGAAAAATTAAATCTAACTTTGATTAAGGAGATATACAGCAAGCACATAATTCTTAACAACACAGAGTTTGTTGTAAGATTTTTTGGCGATTTGAATGAGAAGAATAAGCTGGTGTAAGGAGCAGAAAAGGGGCATTAAGTTGGTTAAACCAAATGATAATCTCAGTGAGGAGTATTATCAAAATGCAGAAGAGAGCCTTAAAGTGTTGAGAAGTATAAAGGAAACGAGATCAAATATGTGGATTGCAACCACAAAATATTACATTGAATATTTTGCAGTTTATTCATTGCTGATGAAAATTGGAATCAAATGTGAAATACATGACTGTACGATATCGTTGGTCAAGTTCTTAGAAAATGAAGAAGTTGTCAGAAAAGGACTGTCGCGAAATTTGGAAAGAGACAAAGAATTGAGAATAGACAACCAGTATTATCTCAAAAACAAGCATGTTGATATTGATTTCGAAAGGCTTTCGGATTTTTTGCTTTCTGTAAAAGAAAGCCTGTTCAAACTGAATCATGATAAAATAATAGAACTACGGTCAAAAATAGAAAAATTTGAATAAAAAATAAAAAAAGAGGGAAGCGTTAGCTTCCTATCCGACAAAGTCGACGCCTAAGATTTTTTCTATTTCCTTTGTCTTGGTTTCTATGTACGTCTTTTCTGCACCATAGATCTGGGATGACTTTACGCCAGTGACGATCAGCATTGATCTTATTGTGTCACCAAGCTCCTTGATTATCTGTGCTCCCCAAATTATCTTTGCGTCTGGATTAATCTTTCCTGAAACGCTTTCAACAATCTCCTGGCATTCCCTGATTGTTACATCAGATCCGCCGGATACGTTGATTAAAGCGCCTACAGCGTCTTCTATATCCACATCTAGTAGCGGGTTGTTTAGAGCCTTTTCTACAGATTCTATTGCTCTGTTTTCTGTGTCTGATTCACCCATACCTATCATTGCAAGTCCACCAGATCCCATTACAGCTCTGATGTCTGCGAAATCCAGGTTCACTAGGCCAGGTTTTGTGATCAACTCTGCTATACCTTTTACAGCGTTTACGAGTATCTCATCTGCTACTTTGAACGCAGTTATTACAGACACGTCAGGAACGATCTCTAAAAGCTTGTCATTTGGGATGACTATAAGAGTGTCTACAACACCCTCCATACTCTCTAAACCTTCCATAGCATTTTTCTTTCTTTGGTGTCCTTCCATTGTGAAAGGTAGTGTTACAATACCGACAGTCAATGCGCCAAGCTTCTTGGCTATATCAGCAACCATTGGACTTGCTCCGGTACCTGTTCCTCCGCCAAGTCCGCAGTTGATGAAAACCATGTCTGCGCCTTCAAGAGATTTTTTGATTTCCTCCTTGGATTCTTTTGCTGATTCCATGCCAACTTTTGGATCAGCGCCAGCACCAAGTCCGCCTGTTATCTCTTTTCCTATCAAAACTTTTCTGTCAGCATCAGTGTACAGCAAATCTTGTGCATCAGTGTTAATAGCAACAGTTTCTGCACCAACAATACCTACCTCCATTAAGCGAGATATTGTGTTTCCGCCAGCTCCGCCTATGCCCACAACCTTTATCTCGGCTTTGCGTGACTCAAGAATTTTTCTCAATTGTTCATCAGTTTCAACATTTCTTCCCACAGCAGTCTCATCTCTCTGAAGAACTTTGCTAACAATGTCATGCGATGAGTAGCCTCCTATTCCTCCATTCATAATCATCCCTCCCAAACGTACGAAAATCTAAAACAGCATTCATGAGCAGCTTTTTTCATTTTTTTGAAAATTGCTCTAAACTATTTATGAAAGTAAGTTTTTTAAACTCATCGGTCTTTTTTAATTTCTGGTTTTTCTTCTACTTTCTTTTTCTCTTTTAACAAAAAATTAATACTCTTAATTTCTGATACCCATTTCTTTATCCAGTCTTCTAGAAGCTTTTCAACAACATGCGGCATCTTTTTCTCTGTTTTTATTGTTATTTTGCTGTCTTTTTCATCATATTCTGTTTCACATTTTATTGTGAAATGGTCTATTATAGCCTTTACTTTCTCCAAAGGCTTCTCTATAGCTTCTACAATTTTGAGCTTGTAGTGCAGTTCCCTGCTTGCAAGAGGATGGTTAAAATCTACTCTAACACGCCCGCCGGAAATAGACTGTATTTTGGCTTGCTTGTTATCGATTGTAACAAAAGCTCCAGGCACTGGATTAATCTTTTCCTTGAAGAATTTTGCTATTGATATAATTTTCAAGAGCTCTGGTCTTCTGTGGCCAAAAGCTTCAGTAGGCTTTACATCAAATTCCTTTTCCTCTCCATTTTTCATTTCCTCTAGTTGCTTTTCTACACCTGGTATTGTCATGCCTGAATCAATTATTATGAGAATAGGACCATACTTTTGTTTATCATTATGAATGCCTTCTTTCTTTGCAAGCTCTTCGTTTGTCAGGTCGAATATTTCGCCTGTAGCTGCGACCTTGCCTACGAAATCAATTTTTACGAAGTCTCCTTTCTTCATTTTTAATTCCTCATTTATGTTGTTTAATTTGTTCGAATACGACTATATACATTCAATGTAAGTCGTCAATCTATTACTTACCTAGGAGAATATCCTTTATAAAATTAGCAGTCTTTAGCGCATCTTCCTTGTCATCAGCCCTACGTATGTTGATTTCCCCAGAAGCGAAAACCAGTATGGTTTTACCTTCCCATTCTATTCTTGCTATACCAAGATCCTCAGAGCATTTGGTATGCTTGGCAAGTTTTGACTTGCTCATTATATCACAAAGCACTTCCGGCTTGAAACCCCTTCTCAGTTTAACTTCTGCCAAGACTTTTTTGCGTTCTGTAATGCATGGTTTTATGAAATTCAATTCATAATCCTTTGTTTTTACAAGCAGAGATTCTCCGTTCATATCTATCACGATGTTATATTTATTAGTTATTTAGTATAATATTAAACTATGAAGCCGCCATGTGAAATCATAGTTAAAGAGTTCTTACCTAATTTTAGGGCGATGGTAGCTAAAAAGCTGATGGATGATTTTGGTTTTACACAGAAGCACTCAGCTGATATGATGGGTATTACACAACCAGCCATATCACAATACATGAAAGGCGTGAGGGGAATGTCAGACAACTATGAAAACAATCCAAGAATATCTGCTCTGATACACTCAATAGCTGAAAAGGTGGCTGATGGTGATTCAAATCATCATGAAGTCACACTAGAATTCTGCGACTTCTGCCGAGCTCTCCGAGGAGACGGAGCATTCTGCGAAGCCCACAAAACAATGTACACTAACCTAGATGACTGTGTAAAGTGTACAAGAAGCAGGTAATTAAGCAAACTCTAAATGCAAAACACTTTTCTCAAAATCTTTCTTCTTTAGCTTGAAATGAGCAGGCTTGGTTAGAATCTTGAAATAAGCCTTGTCGCCTGAGACTGCTTTGATCTCTATTGAGTTTTCAAGATCGCGAACTTCGATATCATCGAGATTTTTTACTTTAGGAAGTTCAACTTCTACTGTTACGTTAACTGGTGTTGTTGTGATATTAGCCTTTGGTTCCTCAATTGTCTTTGGTTCCTTGGTTTGTTTGAAACCCCAGAAGTTTTTCTTCAGGGTTTGTTCTTGTGGTTTTATTCCCATATTTTCAAGTTGTTCATTGATATCTTCTTTTACTTCTTTATTGTCAGCATCACCAAAAGTTTTTACAAAAACCTTTGGTTTATCGTTGTTAGATCTGCTTATTCTTATTGTAAAACCAGAACCAGTTTTTGGCTTAGTTTTGAATAGTGGCGTCAAGTCACGAACTTCAAAATCTTTGTCAAAATTTTTATCCATCTCTTTCATTTGCTTCCTCATCCTTGAGAATATCTGATTAAAGAAATCATCACTCATTATATTGAAACCTATTTGATTCTTGAATGTCATACCACATTCTGGACAGTAGTTCCATCCCTTTTCTACTTCTGCTCTACAGCGAGGACATTTATTTTCTGACATGAAAATCACAATAGTTATTATTAACTATAGAACTTCTTATAAATATTTCTGTTAATCATTAAATTATGATTTCCCAGAAGCTTTTTTGTAAAAAATGCAAGAAATTTCATACTCCTCCAGAACAGAGAAGATGTGACATACTAACAAATTATGCTGTTCAACCGAAAGATCTGAAGCTATCTAAAGACGTGTTTGGTCCGTCATATTCTGTTTTTGTAGGCAATTACGGCTATCCGGATGTTTTTATTGGACCGATGATTGGTCTCGAAAGAAACCCAATAATTGATAACCCAGGTAATTGGTTCGGTATGGATTACGGTGAAATAATAAAGATGAGGGGATTTCTCATGCGATCCAAAGAGCAGAAAAATATCTTTTCAAAATCACGGTTCGTTGATGAGATGCAACAGCTGGCAATGACTAAGATAGCACCAGATATTGAGGTCTCGTTTAAGAAAAAACCATTTTACAGAATTAACTTTTCATCTTATGTTCAACCAATGGGACCTAGTGGTGATATAGAAAAAATGAAAATAACAGAGAATCCGAAAATATCACGTAAAGTAGAGTATATTGTTAATGATGATCTGAAGGCAGCAGATGCCAGTTACAAACTATATAATACGGGTCAAGATGTGTATAAAGTTTCTACTATACTATCATCTGGTGTGTTGGGTGCTGAAAAAAGAAAAAAACTTGTACCAACAAGATACTCCATAACAGCAATAGATGACATAATAGCAAAAGAGCAAATGAAAAAAATAAGACAGTATCCACAACTAAATGAATACCTTGTTTATGAGTCTTTTTTCCTTGATAATCACTTTATAATTCTCATGACACCAGGTAATTGGGAATATGAAAATTTTGAGACCTGGACACCAGATTCTCCATGGTATGGTGCAAAAGGTATACTCCAAGAATACGAATCATTCAAAGGAAGGACTAAGTACGCTGAGAGCGAAGGTGGAGGCTACTACGCAGCGAGGTTGGCTATAACAGAGGCCTTAGATCGAATGCGCAGGCAAGCTAGGGTCATAGTTTTTAGAGAGATTAATGAAGGATATTCCCTTCCTGTAGGAGTATGGCAGGTTAGAGAGAATGTCAGAAATGCAATGAAAAACAAACCAATAAAATTCAATACATTCAACGAAGCAGTAGAGCATATTAAGCCAAAGCTGAAAGTGCCTATAAATAATTATGCAAACATAAGTAAAATACTCTCCCAGAGGCGAATAGATAGTTTTTTAAGTATCTAGGTATATTAAAATTAAAACCCAATAAAGATATAGGACAAAATCAAACATAAACAAGGAGAAAATAAAAATCGATGACTTATAATGATTGGATATAGTCATCATAACATAATAATCCAATATAACCTAGGAGTATAATTTATGCCAAGACCAAGATTGAGAACAAACTTCCTTAAGAAGATAAGAAAGAAGTTACCAGGAGGAGGATATGTTATCCATTACAAAAAAAGAAACCCTTCTTTACCTTCATGTGCAGAATGTGGTAAATCTTTGCAGGGAGTTGCTAAAGGAAGATTCAATAAGATAAAGAATGCTGCAAAGAGCATCAAAAAACCAACAAGAAAATATGGTGGAAACCTTTGCGCAAACTGTACAAAAAAGAATATAAGTCAAAATGTCTTTAAGAGTTGATATTATGTATGAAGTTGGGAGAATTTGTGTCAAAACAGCAGGAAGAGAAGCAGGCAAGTATTGCGTAGTTGTTAAAAAGGTAGACACAAGTTTTGTTATGGTTACAGGTCCTAGGGAGATAACAGGCGTAAAGAGAAGAAGATGTAATGTTGTGCATCTTGAACCTATTCTAGAAAAAATAAAGATTTCTTCTGATGCCTCAGACAGCGAGGTCGCAAAGACTTTAGAAAAAGAAAACATTTTTGAAAAGCTTCAAATCAAAAAACCTGATCTAGAAAAGATAAAGAAAATGAGAGCGGAAAAGGAAGACAAGAAAGAAAAACAAGAAAAGAAAAAAGAGAAGGAAAAACCGAAAGAAGATAAGAAAGAGAAACCTAAGAAAAAGGAAACTAAAAAGAAATAATTCTCGTTTTGATTAATTGATAGAAACAAGTAATTAGAGAGATCTGCTTGTCATTATGTTCTCAACGCTTTGGACGCCTTCGATTGATTCCAACTTCTTTTCCAATTCATCCATGTACCCGCCTTCGTCTGGAACTATGAATGTTGCTTTCAAAGCCTTCAGGCCGAAGGCTACAGGCTCTTCTTCAAGCCTTTCTGGTTTAAGCTCTTCTAAAGCTGATTTAACCTTATCGAATGAATCCAGAGCATCCGGCATTATCTTAAAAACAAGAATAACTTCACCCATATAAACAACTCCTAGTTATGAAACCACAGCTAACTGTGTTAAGGTCCAGTGAAACCGCACTTGCATGTGTATTGGTTTGACTGGTTTTTGCATTTCTCGCATCGTATTATCTCCACCTTACCACAATCAGGACAGGTGAATTTTACCCAATACTTCTCTGTTTCTACTCCTCTTCCGCAGCTAGTGCATTTCATAGGATATAGATAGATAGTGGGGTTTATATACGTTCATTTTTTCGAAAAAATCTAATAATTATTATAATTCCAACACTAATAATTAACTAATGAAAAAAAAGCAGAAAAGTTTCAAGTTTGAACGAAAGAAAAATTGGCATGATAACAACTTCTTTCAAGTTGCAGTTGTGTTAGTTGTTATATGTTTGGTTTTATTCCCAGTTTTCATGTTCTTTAGAACAAATTTAATTGGTTTTGTTGTCTGGCAAGCTGGCAACCAATCCTCTTTTGATGAAGGGACGTACGCGAATGTTTTTTACAACACAACAGGTGGTTTTTTACAGTTAAACACAACTGAAACATCTGGAACTTATACAAGTGTTGTTTTCGATGCAGAATCAAATTCTACATGGAATAATATGAGCTGGACTGAAACACTCGCAACACAGGTTCGTCTTATAGTTGTAGATGGGCAGGCAGATATATGGAAATCAGTAGATTCTGGTGCCAATTGGACATTGGTTAAAGATGACTATAACAACGGAGAAAGCAATAACGCCATTTACATGCTCTCTGATAGCAATGATTATCTTTATACCGTAGAAGATGACGATGAT
>JAHIRU010000002.1 GCA_018818465.1 Nanobdellota archaeon | reverse complement strand
TGTCACTTTTTAGGGATAGGAGAATTAACATTTATTCTGCTCTTTCATTTCGTATTTTTTCCAGGCTTTGTTGACGTGCTCTTGAATCTTTTTTATTTCATCTTTGTTTTTCATTAAGTGCTTGAATCTGCCTTGGGTCTTTAGATACTCTTCGATTGGTTTCTTGTTTTCAATGCGTTTTGTGATCTTGAACTGTCCGTCTTCTATTTCGAACAGCGCCCACATGCCTGTTTCGACAGCTAGCTTTGCAATGTTGATAGTTTGTGACGTGTCGAACTTCCAGCCTGTTGTGCATGGACAGTGGATGTGAACAAATGATGGTTGCTTCTCAAAAGCAATTTTCATCTTTCTGATAAGATCTTGAGGGTATGCAATAGATGCTGATGCAGCATATGGTATGTCATGCGCAGCTGCTATCTCTACAATAGGTTTTTTGAAAGTTGTGTTGCCTATTGATGCTTTTCCTGAAGGCGAAGTGGTTGTTGATGCACCGTATGGTGTTGCGCTTGATCGCTGACACCCCGTGTTTGCGTACTGCTCATTATCTAGGCAAACCTGTGTAACTTTATGACCTCTTTCTAGCATTCCAGAAAGTGACTGAAAACCAATGTCAAATGTTCCGCCATCGCCTGCAATAGCAAGGATTTTCCAATCTTTACCAAGTCTTTCTGTACCAGCTTCTACACCGCTTGCAACTGAAGAAGCAGTTTCAAATGCTGCATGTATCCATGGAACATTCCATGCAGTATCTGGATACATTGATGTAGTAACTTCTAAACATGAAGTTGCGCAGCTAATTATAATATCTTTAGGAGCTGCTCTTGATATCAAATTCATTGCTACAGCTACAGAACATCCACCACACATAGAATGCCCTTTTGATAGAAGGCTAAATTCTTTCGAATTTTCCGAAGTCATACTATATAGCAATGTAGAAAACGCTTTTAAAGTTATCTTAAAATCATCGACAAAACGATGAATTTAATATAAATTAATGAAAGAGAAGCTATTTCTTCTCTTCCTTTTTATCTTCTTTTTCTTCCTTTTTTGGTTCAGGTTTGGCTTCTTCACGACTTAATTCCTTCTGTGCCTTTAGTTCATCAACCTCTAACCACACAACGAAAAGACCAATAAGTATCAAGAATATTGGTATTAATCCTTCGAATACTATGAAGAAATGTGTGATTGCACGAGATTGATAGTAAGGTATTACAGGTGCAATTTCGTCTGCGAACATACCAAGACCTATTACAATCATTATCAAACCAACTAAAACTTTTATTGCAGCGTGCATGTATATCACTCCCCTGTATGCTAATTTATAAACACGTGTGTTTATATTGTTATATTTGAGTAAATATGTATTAACCACAAGCTTTTAATACTTATTTATACCCCCTAATCGTTAAGAGGCGTAATATGAGTGCGTATAAAAATATAAGAGATCTTTGGAAAAAACCAAAAGAGAATTTAGGAGAGGCCTGGAAAAAGAGGCTCATTGAAATTAGAAAAGAGCCTGTGATAAAACGTCTAGAAAATCCAACACGTTTAGATAGAGCAAGATCTCTTGGTTATAGAGCAAAACAGGGTTTTGTTGTTGTACGTGTAAGAGTTGTTAAAGGTCGCAGAAAAAGACCTAAATTTGCAGGCGGTAGAAGGCCTAAAGCACGCGGTCGTTTCTTTTCATTGGATAAGTCAAAACAGGTTGTTGCTGAACAAAAGGTTTCAAAAAAATTCCCTAACATGGAAGTTCTTAATTCATACTGGTTAGCTAAGGATGGAAAGCATATTTGGTTTGAATGCATTCTTGTTGATCCTAGCCATGGCCAGATAAAGAAAGATAAAAAAATACGCTGGATAGCAGAAAAACAGCACACTAAGCGCGCAGAACGTGGTCTGACATCCGCAGGAAACAAATCCCGCGGACTAAGAAAGAAATAATTTTTGAACATTTATAAGGTTGTTTCTATAATAAAATAATATGGACATGATTTTATTTCAGTTGGGAGGAGGTCTTCCAAGCATAGTAAATAACATGCAAAACATGGGCTTCTTTTTGTATCTGTTTCCTTTCCTGCTTTCACTAGCATTCATATATGGAATAATGCAAAAGGGTCTTGGAGAAGTGTTTCCTAAATCCGCAATAGGGCTTGTATCAATAATATTATCGTTTTTTGTAATGCTTTTTGCAAGCTGGAATCCAGGAATAGTAACATTCTTTGCAAGTCTTACAGGAATGGGCTTGCTGGTATTATCCGGTTTACTGTTCATAATAATATTCTTCAGCTTGACTGGATTTGAATACAAAAAATTGTTTGAAGGAGAATACTCAAAATGGGTTTGGATATTCGCAATAATTTTAATAGCAATATTGATATTCTTTGGAGCAGGTGCAGGCAACTTCATAACAGTTCCTGGCTGGTCAATGTCATCTGATCTTTGGACAGCACTATTCTTCATAGCAATAATAGCAGCAGCCGTCTTCTGGTTAGGAAAAGGAGATGGAGGAGATAAACCAGCACCTAAAACCTAAGTAATTTTTTTATTTTATCTTTGTCAATTTTAGGGGATATAAATAATCTAATTTTTCTTCTTCATTTCTCTAATAGTATCAGAAAGTGATCTCAATGACTCCATCATCGGCGTCAAAGAGTTCTTGATAACCTCTTCCATTGAATCCATCTTTTCGTTTATTGAAGAGACAGACTCTTCATGCCTTTCTACTCTGTCTGAGATTTTTTCCAGCTTGTCTGATTCAGTGTGTTCTGTATTTTCTACGCCCTCTTTTATTGTGCCTAGTTTTTTCTCTATTTTTTCAAAACGTTTCTCGAATACATCCAGTTTTGTTTTTACAGAGTCCCATTTTTCTTCTATAACTGTTTCAACCAGCTCTTCTATTATTTCTTTCTCTGATTCATCGACAGGTCTTTTCGGTTCTTCAAATCTTTCCTGCTGTGAACGTTCTGACAGCCTTCTTGGTAATCTTCGTTCTTCTCTAAAATCTTCTATGCTTCTTGACGGCGGTTCTTTGATTTCAACTTCTTCATAGCCAGGTTCGCCTGGTATTCGTGGTAATTCTGGTACGTCTTCCTTTCTTTTTCTCTCAAAATCATGCCTGCTTTTACGTTCATCTCTTAAATCAGGTAGTTCATCTTCAGTTAAAGAAGGCAATTTCTTTACGTGAGGTAAATTTGGTCTTCTGCCAGCTTCTCTTTTCATTGCCTCTCTCAAAGCTTTATCTACTATAAGAGGTCCATATCCCTCTTCATGGAGTATGTTTATTATATCAGATTCTGAAAAACCCTTAGCAGCAAGTTCAGCTGCCTTGCGAACAGGTATTTTTTGCTTTTTCTTTTTTCTTGAAAAATTAATCATTTGCTCCCACCAATATCTTTCAGAGCTTGATTGAGCTCTCTTTTTGTAACAAACTGTGACGTTACTGGGTTATATAATTTAATCGATTGCTCCAAACCCTTGATCTCATTCTTAGTTACGGACCTGTTTATTTTTTTAGATATATTCTTTATCATTGTTTCCATTTGTATCATTGTTTCTTCGTATTTTTTCATTCTATTTTCAAAGTTTTTGATAAACGTTTTCGACTCTTTTATTTGTTCAAGTGCGTCAGTCTGCAGTGAATCCATTTTAACCATTGATGTATTGTTTCTCTGCTCAACTATTCTGAGCCTCATTATGATAGAGTTTGTTCTCTCTATGAGTTCGTTCAATATGTCGCGCAAACCTCTTTTTGCATATCCATCAGGCATATTTATTATTTAGTTAATGATTAAATAAACTTGAGGGATTTATTTACTAAAACTAATAAATTAACATGGCCACTAAATCTGCTCCTACTTACGAATATAATGAAGACAAGATGCAACTCAAGATAAACTATATTGGCTCTATATACGGAGCTTCTCTTGAAGACTTTGAAGAATGCATGGCGACTGCTGTTGATAAACTGATAGAAATAAAGAAAATTAATTCTATTGTATTAGTTAAAGATAGGGAATATGAATACGGACCAGAACAGACATCTATGTTGATGCAAATAGCAATCACATTGAATGAAATAACAAAGGGTCCACTTCTCTCACATGAAATATTTATTAACGATAAGTACACCCATTATTCGTCTGAACTCAACTCGAGATTACAGTATGTTGTTTTCAATCTGCTTAGAAGGGATCCTATAGGAGCTTATGTAGAAATAAGGAGAGACGTAAGAGATATTAAGATAAAAATAAGAGAAGCTAAAAACAGGAATGAACATAGATGTTATTTTCTGTATAAAAGAGACATTTTAGAGCCAATAATGAAAATGTTGGAAAAAACCAAGATCATAAGGATGGTTGCAGACAAATTGGCTGGCTATCACCTTGGTGATAGAAGTTTGTACAGGGATATATTTTCATCGTCAATAAAACCTAACTTCATGCTTACTAGATACATGCTAACAGTGCCTGAAGGTGCAAGATCATTGGATAGATATAATGTTGGAGACATGCAGGTAGAGATATTCAAAATGCCTGACAGTACTGACTGCATCTATCATGTAATACCACCGGAATTCGCATTAAGTGAAACTAAGTATAGTATCTTGGATGCTGCTAGAAGGTACATGACTGTACACAGGCCTAAAACAATAGAATTTGTAAAATCCACAAAAGTTAGGGAGATGTTTCAGAATATAGGAAGGGACGTGATAAGGGAAACATCAAGAAGAATGGGCATCGAATTAAAACCAAAGGAGCTTGAACAACTAACTAATATTCTTGCACGTTACACAACTGGTCTTGGTGTTCTTGAAGTTCTGTTAGCAGATAAAAACATACAAGATCTTTACATAAATTCTCCAATAGATAGGCAGCCTATTCTAATATTCCATGAAACATGGGAAGAATGTAAAACTAATCTTATACCAACAAACGAAGATGCAGAAGCTTGGGCAACAAGGCTAAGGATACAGTCTGGCAGACCGCTAGATGAAGCTAATCCTGTTTTAGATACAAATATTGATGTTCCTGGTGGTAGTGCAAGGTTTGCTGTTATAACAAGAACACTGTCTCCTTATGGACTAGGTTTTGCCATAAGAAGGCACAGAGACAAACCATGGACACTACCACTGTTCGTAAAAAACAAGATGATGACTCCTCTTGCAGCAGGTTTAATGTCATTCCTAGTAGATGGTTCAGTGTCAATTCTAGTGGCTGGCGGCAGATCTTCTGGTAAAACATCTATGCTGGGCTCTTTAATGCTTGAAATATTACCAAAAACTAGGATATTGACAATAGAAGATACACTCGAGCTTCCTGTTGATCAACTCATGGAATTAGAATATAACATAGAGCGTTTGAAGTCTCGTTCTGTTATTACAAGAGTGGAAACAGAGATGCCTGCTGATGAAGCATTGAGAACAGCCTTGAGGCTTGGTGACTCTGCATTGATAATCGGTGAAGTGCGCAGTACTGAAGCCAAAGCATTATACGAAGCAATGAGAATTGGTGCGCTTTCTAATGTAGTTGCAGGTACAATTCATGGTGAATCTGCTTATGGTGTGTATGATAGAGTTGTTAATGATTTAGGAGTTCCAAAAACATCATTCAAAGCAACTGATATAATTCCTATATGCAAAATGCTTCGTTCCGCTGATGGTCTGCATAGGTTTAGAAGAATGACTGAAATAACAGAGGTTAGAAAAGAATGGGAAGAAGATCCTCTTAAAGAAGGTGGTTTTGTTAACTTAATGCAATATTCAGGAAAAGAAGATAAACTAAAACCGACAGATACTTTGGTGAACGGTGAATCTGAAATATTAAATAGGATATCATCATATGTAAAAGAGTGGAGTGGTAACTGGGATGCCGTCTGGGAAAATATAAAATTAAGAGGCAGAATAAAGGAGGCTATTGTCACAATGTCTGATAAACTCAATAAACCAGAGATTATGGAAGCTGATTGGATGGTGAGATCAAATTCTATGTTTCATACTCTGCAAGAAAGCGTAAGGAAGGAAGTGGGCTTCTCAGAACCAGAGAAAGTTTATGATGAATGGCTAAAATGGTTTAAAGCTTCAATTAAGAAAATTAACTAGTGATTATAATGAGTCTTATCTCAATATTAGGATACTTTGGATGGGTAATATTTACGTTTATGGCAGTTGTATGGTTATTGGTTTTATTGGAAAACAGAAAAAAGATGAAAACCACCAATGTTCCTAAGATTCTGCCATTAGTTTCTATAATAATTCCAGCGTACAACGAAGAAGATACAATAAAGGAATCAATAGAATCTGCACTCAACATAGATTATCCAAAGAATCTTCTCGATATTATTCTTATCAATGATTGTTCCACAGACAATACAAAAAAAATAGGAGAAAGTTTTTTGGAAAGAGGCCTGATTAGAATGGTAAACAATAACAAGAATATGGGCAAGGCCTACTCTCTTAACAGAACTATAGATATGGCAAAAGGTGATTTGATAGCGTGCCTTGATGCTGATTCTCTTGTTAGCCCGGATGCTCTTAAAAAAATGATATCAGTTTTAGAGAACCCAAAAATAGGAGCTGTAACACCTGCATTCAAGGTTCGCAAAACAAACAATATATTGGAAAAATTACAGTTTGCAGAATATTCATTGAATGTTTTCCTTAGAAAAATAATGGGTGCTATGGATTCTATACATGTAACACCTGGTGTTTTTTCTTTATACAGGAAAAGTATCTTAAAAGAAGTTGGTGGTTTTGAGGTTGGAAATCTCACAGAAGATATGGATATGGCTCTAAAAATACATACTGCTGGATACAGCATTGACAGTACAACAGACGCCATTTGCTATACATATTGTCCATCAAAACTTAAGCCGCTATTCAAACAAAGAATAAGATGGTATAGAGGCACTATAAAAAATTCAATAAAACACAAACACATGTTCTTTAACAGAAAGTACGGTAACATTGGTTTGTTTTTCATGCCGTTTAATTTCATATCAATAATAGCTGTTATAATATTGCTAGCAAGCTGGGGAATATGCTACTTACTTAATTTCTCAAAACTTATATGGCAACTCAGTCTCGTTAACTGGAGTTTTGATGCAATATTTCAATACTTTGCTTTAGAAAAATTGTTATTCATGTTTATCTATAACTTACCTGTTCTTCCAATAATGGGTCTTATTATAGGAAGTTATACTCTATACAAAAGTTTTAATATAACCGGAGAGAAGATAAGTGATCATAAACCAGGCTATTTCATATACCTATTAGTGTTCCCATTGTTCCTGACATTGTTCTGGTCAGCCGCATTGATCTATGAAATTGCCGGTGTAAAAAACAGGTGGTATTAACAGGTTAATTTTTTAAATAGGAAGAGGAAATATACTCATGCCGGAAGAAAATGATTTTAGGAAACCGTTTAGCACAAAAATCATAGTGTCAGCTATTATAATAACAGCCATACTTTTTGGAGGAGGCTTATTTACTGGTTATGTTATAAGCGAAGGTGCTCTGAATATTTTTGATACGAATATAAACGATATCTCAAAAGATGTTGATAATTTTCAGTTACAGTTTTTATTTTTAGATGTGCTTGGCGAGAATGCAACATGTCCGTTATTAGAAGGAACCATGAACGAAATAAATGCTGAATCTTATGATATAGGAACCAGACTCGATATATACGGTGCTGATAAGATTGATATTAATTTGAAAGAATACATAGATCTTAAGAAGGATTATTCTCGATTATTGATAACATACTGGCTGTTATCAAAGAAAATGCAAGATGTCTGCGGATCAAATGCGAACACAATTGTTTATTTTTATGAAGACTCTTGTACTGATTGTGATACGCAAGGATTTATTTTAACACATCTTAAAACTAAACACAATGAAAACCTATTAGTTTTTGCATTGGACGGAACTCTTGATGAACCATCTGTTAAGGCATTGAAAGAATTTTACAACATAAAACAGTATCCGAGTATAATAGTGAATGGTCAGCTATACGAAAGAATATACACAGCAGATGAACTAGAAGCTATTTTTAAGTAGTATAGCATAAAATAATCAATTAGAGGTGATTACTTTCAAATATTATATTACAACTCCGTTGTATTACGTGAATGCAAAAGCGCATATAGGTCATGCTTATACCAACATAGCAACAGACGTTTTGGCTAGATGGCATAGGCTAAAAGGAGAAGATGTCTTCTTTTTAACTGGTACAGATGAGCATGGTAAAAAAGTAGAAACTTCTGCAGAAAAGGCTAAAAAGGATCCACAGAAGTTTGTTGATGAAATATCGAAAAAGTTCAAAGATGTGTGGAAAACCTTGAACATATCTTATGGTTCCTTCATAAGGACTACGGATTCTAAGCATAAGAAAGCTGTCTACGAGGTGCTTCGCAGGATGCAGGATAGGGGAGACATATACAAAGGTGTTTACGAGGGATGGTACTGTACGCCCTGTGAGAGCTATTGGACCGAAACACAGCTTAAAGAGGATAAATGCCCTAGCTGCGGAAGGAGTGTAGAAAAACTAAAGGAAGAAAGCTATTTTTTCAAATTAAGCAAATACCAAAAACCACTTCTTGAATTATATAAAAATAATCCTGGGTTCATTTCACCTGAACACAGAAAGCAGGAGATAATAAATCGTGTTAAAGAGGGTTTACGAGACTTGAGTATAACAAGGACTAGTTTTGATTGGGGAATAAAATATCCTGGGGACGACAAGCATATAGTATATGTCTGGGTAGACGCTTTAACCAATTACATAAGTGCTCTGGGTTTTCCAGATAGTAACAATTATAAAAAATATTGGCCCGCAGATGTACATATTTTAGGTAAGGAGATATCATGGTTTCATGCTGTTATATGGCCTGCAATGCTTCTAAGCATTGGCGAGAAGCCGCCTAAAAAACTTTTCATACATGGGTGGCTGACTATAGACGGTAAAAAGATGTCAAAATCTGTAGGAAATGTGATTGATCCTGTTGAGATGTCAAAAAAATATTCTTCTGACTCACTCCGTTACTTCCTTCTAAGGGAAATACCGTTTGGACATGATGGAGACTTTTCAGAAAAAACTCTGAAAGAAAAAATAAACAATGAACTTGTTGCTGATCTTGGTAACCTTGTTAACAGAACACTAACAATGACAGAAAAGTTCAAAGGAAAATTAGAAGGAAAAGATGAATTAAGTAAGGAATTTAATTTGAAAAAAATAGAAGGCTTTATAGATAACTATGAATTCCATCACGCTCTCGATGAGATATGGAACTTCATTCGCGCAGCTAACCGCTACATAAATGATAAGGAGCCGTGGAAATTAGAAGGTAAAGAACTTGCAAACGTTCTGTACAACCTACTTGAATCCTTGAGAATAATATCAATACTAGTTAGTTCGTTCATGCCTGATACTTCTATAAAAATGAACAAACAACTCGGTGTTAAAACTGGCAGTTTAAAAGATTGTAAATTTGGGAAATTGTCCGGTAAACCAAAAAAAGGAGATCTCTTGTTTCAAAAAATAAAAACATAGTTCTCTTGATATCGCTCTTGAAATTGTATTGAAAAATATCTAATCCAAACTATTTACTGCAGTATCAAAATCTATATAAAAGGGTTAGGATAATTAGATACTACAATATCTTGTATGTTTTAGATTAATCTGCACAAGATATAGTATTTATTTAAGGGTAGTGAAAATGAAGTGTCCTTTTTGTTCTAGCGAGGAAACACGGGTTATAGACAAGCGCGAGAGTGGTGAAACTAGTGTTAATAGACGAAGGCGGGAATGCCTTACGTGTAAAAAAAGATTTACTACTTATGAACGCATAGAAGGTGCTATCAGCAAGATAACACATATAAAAAAAAGAGATGGTACCATTGTGGGATTCGATCAAAACAAAATAACAGAAGCTATATGGAAATCTGCTCAATCTGTTGGTGGAAAAGACAAAGAAGTGGCTAAAAGCATTTCTGACAAGGTTGTTAAATCCTTGGAAAGGAGATTCGAAGGGCAGATACCTGAGGTTGAACAAATACAAGACCTTGTCGAAAAAATATTGATAGAAGAAGGAAAAGCTAAAACAGCGAAAGCTTACATACTTTATAGACAAAAGAAAACATCTGTAAGAGATACCAAAAGAACCTTGGTTGATGTTATAGACACAATTTCTGATTATCTTGATCAAAAGGATTGGCGTGTAAGAGAAAACAGCAATGAACAGTATTCATTTTCTGGTTTGTTATTGTATACAGCAGGAAAGGTTATGGCAAATTACAACCTAAATGAGATGTATACACCACTAATAGCTGATGCTCATAAAAAAGGTTATATTCATGTTCACGATCTTTCTCATGGTGTTATAGGTTATTCTTTTTATAGAAATGAAGTCATGGTTGTTAGAGATAAAATAACCAAAAGTATCCTCACACTTAGTTTAGAACAACTATTTGATTTGGTTGATAGTTTAGCAGAAACTGAGAATGGGTTTGAAATAAAATACACAAATGATTATGAGGTACTAGATGAAGGAGGATGGACAAAAATAGAAAGAGTTTTGAGGCACAAATCAAACAAACCACTCATATCGTTCAATACTATTAACGGTCATAACATGATTGTAACAGCAGATCATCCGTTCATTACACTAAATGAAATCAAAAATATAACCTGTCCTAATTGCGACTCACGTAGCATACATAAAACACGTTCAAAAAGTATGCGTAAAAACGATATTGAAAAAGATTACTATAGATGCAAATCATGTAAATCAACTTTTAATACGCCTGTACTAAAGCCAGATATAAATAAAAGATTGGAGAAACATGCAGATCAAATCACCATGAATAATTATATTATAACACCGAATTTTGAGATAGATAATCAACATAAAATATCTATGAACCCGATTGATGGATGGTTTATAGGACTTTTCATAGCTGAAGGTTATTACAAGAAAAAATATCTCAGTTTCGAAATGGTATCCGAAGACCCAGTTTTCAGGAAACTCTTATCATATCTGGATGGAAATGGATTCAAATATAATTTATCACAAAGATCTACAACAAACTCTGGTGGATTACAACAAATGCACGGAATGACGATTTTAGATGTTCCATTACAGATCCTTCCACATGAAATGCAAACATTATTTGGAACCATTAGATCTTATTCTGAAAACAAGAATCTACCAATAGAATTTATGAACTACAGTTCTAAATTTGTTGGTGGAATGATATCAGGAATCATAGACGGTGATGGTATTACAAGAAATGATGATATATGGGTATCAAGAGCTAATTTGAGAATGACATCAAAAACCTTACTTAGTCAAATACAGTTTTGGATGGAATCCCAAAACATAAATTCATCTCTATGTGCTATTGATTCATTCGGAGAAAGAAAATATAATGATTTAATAATTAAACCAAGTAAACAGTTGTATTCTCTTACATTTTTCATCCCAAAAGAAAAATCACAATTATTCGGCGAGTGTTTGAAAATAGATAATAATTTTAAATATTCACATAAATTTTACCAAAAGAAAGAATACAGTAACCCTAGAAAAATTGAGTATGTTAAAAATGATAATGAATATGTTTATGACATCACAACTGCTTCTAACACATTCTTATGTAATGGTGTACTGGCTCACAACTGTGCGGGTTGGTCATTAAAAAACCTTCTCCTGTGGGGTTTTGGCGGAGTGCCTAACAAAGTTGATTGTAAACCAGCAAAACATCTAAGCACGGTTATCCATCAAATGGTTAATTATATTGGATGTTTGCAAATGGAATTTGCAGGCGCACAGGCGTTTTCGACTGTAGATGTTTTACTCGCACCATTTGTAAAAGCAGACGATATGACATACAAGCAGGTAAAGCAGGCAATGCAGCAGCTTGTTTTTTCTTTGAATATTCCTTCAAGATGGGGCTGTTTCAGTGAAGATACAGAAATACTAACTGATAGAGGTTGGTTGTTAGGAAAAAATCTTAAAGAAGGAGATATTATAGCAACTTTCAATACTAACAATGAAGAGATAGAATATCTTCCTGTGAAAAAGATGACTAAATATCATCATAAAGGAAAGATGTGCCGCCTCAAGAATAGAATAACAGATCAACTAGTTACTCCTAATCATAGAGTTTTGAGAAGAATACATAACTATAAAGAAGATGTATCAGAATCAAAATACGTTTTTGAAGAAGCAGACAAGCTTAAGACTAATATACCACTAATTCCTCTTGGAGGAAGATTTAGTGGTTTAGAAATAGATGAAAGTCTTGTTAAATCACTTGCATGGATAGTATCTGAAGGCTCGCTTTGCAAAAATGAGAGAATTGTTATATATCAATCTTCTGCAAAAAATCCTGATAATTGTCAGGATATAAGAGACTGTTTGGATGAAATCGGTGTTAACTTCGATGAACGAATAAAGCAGTCTGGTTTTACTGGAAGAATGGATTGTTTGCGCTTCAGAATGAGCAGACCAGCATCAAGAGAAATGTGTAATAATTATTTCCCTGATTATGTAAAACGAATTCCTGATGAACTTAGGAATCTTTCTACACCGCTTGCAAGGACGTTTATAGACACCTACATGAAAGCAGATGGCTGGCCACCAGAAAATAAAATTTTCACAAAGAACAGGGACGATGCTGATATCCTGCAAGAAATTATAGCAAAGACTGGGTGGGGAAGCACACGCCTTAAAAACAAAAACGGCATTTATGTAATCAGAGTAATCAAACACGATTACACACAAATAAGTTCAATAGATTATGAAGATTATAACGGTCTTGTTTGGTGTCCGACAACAAAAAACAACACCGTTGTTGTTAGAAGAAAAGGTAAAGTTTTCATAAGTGGAAACTCACAGTTTCCATTTTCTAACCTTACATTTGATTGGAATGTTCCTAAAGATCTAGAAAGCGAAGCTGCTGTTGTTGGTGGAAAACCACAAAGTTATGTTTATGGTGATCTGCAAGAAGAAGTTGATATGGTAAATAGAGCGTTTTTAGAGGTTATTAAGGAAGGTGATGCCAATGGCAGAAACTTTACTTTCCCTATCCCTACATACAACCTGACAAAGAATTTTGATTGGGGAACTGAAAATGCAGATTTATTGTTTGACATAACAGCAAAATACGGAACACCTTATTTTCAAAATTATATAGGAAGCAACCTTGATCCCAGTTCCATTAGAGCAATGTGTTGCCGGCTCAACGTAAATCAAAATGAATTAATGAGCAGGCCAGGGCACATATTTGCTGCAGGCGATTCCACGGGTTCAATAGGTGTTGTTACAATGAATATGAACAGGTTTGGCTATGAAGCAAAAAATGAAGAAGAGTTTTTTGACAAGCTTAGAAATTATATGGACATAGCTAAAAGTTCTCTGGAGATAAAGAGAAAGGTTGTTGAAAAGAATCTCAAGAATGGTTTGATGCCTTACACTAGAAGGTATCTTAAAACATTTAATAATCATTTTTCAACAATAGGCTTGTGTGGAATGAATGAAGCTTGCATGAATCTTCTTGGAACTAATATAACAAGTCCTGAAGGAAAGAAACTTACAATAGACACATTGAAGTTCATGAGAGATATTATCAAAGGTTATCAGAACACAACTGGAAATCTTTATAACCTGGAAGCTACACCGGCAGAATCTACTTCATACAGATTTGCCAGAGCAGACAAGAAGCTGTATCCTGATATATTCACAAGCGGTAAAAAAGAACCGTTCTTAACAAATTCAACACAACTTCCTGTAAACTTCACAGATAATGTAATTGAAGCAATAGAGCATCAGAATGACATACAACACCTTTACACTGGCGGAACAATATTCCACACTTTCTTAGGAGAAAGAATGAATAGCGGAGAATCCTGCAAAAACCTTGTAAGAAAAATAGCAACAAATACAAGGATTCCGTATTTCAGCATAACACCGACGTTCAGCATTTGCCCTGTTCATGGTTATATTCCTGGAGAGCATCATACATGCCCTCACATGAATAACGGAGGTTAATATGGAAAATAATGAAAAATGCAATAAAGAAACCGAAGTCTATTCCAGAATAGTTGGCTACTTTAGACCAATTAAAAACTGGAATGATGGAAAGAAAGAAGAGTTTGCCCATAGAGTAACTTTCAATGAACAGAAAGCAACTAAGGGTGAAATGAAGGACAGATCAGCTACAGCCTGTGCTACATAATTTCTCTTACTTTTGTTTTATAACAGTGTTATATTGAGGTGTATTATGCCAATTAAGGGTTTCGTTAAAATGTCGCTTATAGAATATCCTGGTAAAACATCTTCAGTGATTTTTTTAGGTGGATGCAATTTCAGATGTCCATTCTGCCAAAATCCCGATCTCATAGATGATGTTAATAACATTCCAACAATACCTGAAGAAGAGGTTATAAACTACCTAAAAGAAAAGAAAAAATGGATTGATGGCGTCTGCATAACAGGCGGTGAGCCAACATTAGAGAAAAATCTTGCACAATTCATTAAGAAAATCAAATCCCTTGGATTTTTGGTTAAACTTGATACAAACGGTTCAAACCCGAAGATTCTGAAAGAGCTTATTGATAAAAAGCTTCTGGATTTTATTGCGATGGATATAAAATCATCCCCAAATCGATACAGCGAAGCAAGTGGTGTAGAAATTGATATAGAAAAAATTAAGAGTAGTGCTAATCTTGTCAGAAATAGCGGACTTGAATACGAATTCAGAAGCACTGTTTTGCCAAAACTGTTCTCAAAAAATGATGCAAAAAGCGTCGGTGAATGGCTTAAAGGATCCAAAATATTCTTTTTACAACAATTCAGAGCTGAAATAACACTTGATAAAAGTTATGAAAAAGAATTCACTTACAGTAAAGAAGAACTGAAAGAACTGCAGGAAATAATGAAACCCTATTTTGATCGCGTCGAGATACGGTTGAATCAATAAATACGGCAAAAAACTATTTTTTTGTATTAACTTTAAATACATTGCAAGCTTTAACTAAAGAATTATTGAGGTGATGATAATATGCCAAAACCTATAATAGATTATTCTAAATGCACGCATTGCAAAACATGTGTAGAAGTTTGTCCAGTAGAAGTTTTTGCTAAAGAGGCTGATAAAGTTGTTGTAAAAAAACCTGACAAATGCATTAACTGTAAATCATGTGAAGCACAATGCCCTTCAGAAGCTATAAAAGTAATGGACGAGTAGTTGATCTTATGTTAAACAAAATAAATGAGAAGATGACAATTGGAGAAGTTGTAGAGAAATATCCTAAAACAGCAGAAGTTATGCTAAAGTATGGTCTTCACTGCGTCGGATGTAGTGTGGCTGGATTTGAAACAATAGAACAGGGCGCAAAACGCCATGGCATGGATGATAAAGAAATAGAGAAAATGATTCTCGAAATGAATGAAGTTGTAGTCGAAAAAAGGAAGTGACTTCTTTCTAAAGCCTTAAATGTTTAAGGTTTTACTATTTTTTATGGCAGACTTAAAGAATGAAATTATTCAGATTAAAGTTAATGATAACGAATTAGAATTTGAAGCTGTTGGCTTAGAAATGAAATTTGAATACAAAAGTTCATTTGCATTAACAGATACTAAACTTGGATGGTTAAAAAATCTCAGTTCTTATAAGATTGACAATAAAAATTTACCGGTTAGTGAAGAAGGAGCCTATACCTTTGTGGAAAAAGTCAAAAAGAAACCAGAAGGTACTAATGCTTATGAAATAGAGTTTTTTCCTTCTTCAGAACAGTTTTCTTATAGATATTTTGAATTGCCTGATGAATATATGTCAAAAATTTATGGTTTTTCTGATTGAAAGAGTTAACTTTATATAGATAACTTAACAATGTTAACTTATGCCTAAAAAAGCTGGTTTGAATCTTCCACAGGAGATAGAAGTCTGGTATGTTCTACCTGCCATACGCAAAGAATTTGCAATGAAAATGGTAAAAAAAGGAATGAAGCAGAGAGAAATAGCCAATAAATTAGGCATAACAGAAGCTGCTATTTCACAATACATAAAAAACAAGCGCGCGTCTAAGATAAAACTAGATGAAAAGATTATCAAAGAAATAGACAGGGCAGTTGAAAGAGTTTTGAAGGGCTCTAGTGTTTTACAAGAGATACAGAATGTATGCTCTTTTGTTAAGAGAGAAGGATATCTTTGTAAAATACATAGAAAATATGGAACACCTCCAAAAAAATGTGATATATGTTCATGTTTTGTGGAAACTGTTGGTGATAAAAGAATCTACATGGATCATGCTGCCACAACACCTGTGGCACCTGAAGTTTTAGAGGCAATGAAGCCTTTTTTTAATGATAAATTTGGCAACCCCAACTCTCTTCATTCTTTTGGACAAGAAGCTGAAAAGGTTTTGGAAGAATGCCGAAGTAGAATTGCAAAAATTATTAACGCCTCTCCAGAAGAGATCGTATTCACATCCGGCGGAACAGAATCTGATAACATGGCTCTTAAAGGCATTCTAAAATCAGGAGATCACTTGATAACATCTGCTATCGAGCATCCTGCTATAAGAGAAACAGCAAAACACCTAGAAGATAGAGGTATAAAGGTAACATTTCTTCCTGTTAATAAAGAAGGATTCATTTCCATACAAAATCTAGAAAAAGCTATAACAAAGGAGACAAAACTAGTTTCGATAATGCATGCTAACAATGAAATTGGCACAATAGAACCGATAGAGGAAATAGGATGTATCTGTAAAAAACACAACATCCTATTCCATACAGATGCTGTGCAGAGCTTTTGTAAGGTTCCTATAGACGTCCGGAGAATGAATGTAGATCTTCTCTCAGCGTCTTCGCATAAGATCCATGGTCCTAGAGGGATTGGCCTTTTGTATACAAGAAAGGGTGTGGAAATAACACCACTTATGCATGGCGGGGGTCAGGAGAATAGGAAGAGATCTGGCACAATTAATGTTGCTGGTGTTGTTGGCTTCACAAAAGCAGCTGAAATCGCTGCTGGAGAAATGAAAAATGATAGAATAAAAAAAATGAGAAATCGGCTGATAAAAGAACTTCTGAAAGTAAAAGCATCATGGCTTAATGGGTCAAAAGAAAACAGACTCCCTAATAATGTCAACATGGGTTTCGATTACATAGAAGGTGAAGCACTAATCCTGCGACTCAATGATAAAGGCATAGCATCATCAACAGGTTCTGCATGCTCAAGCAAGTCTCTTATGCCTTCGCATGTTCTTTTAGCAATAGGATTGAATCCACAGAAAGCTCATGGAAGCTTAAGGCTAACTCTTGGAAGAAATAATACAGAAAAAGATGTAGATTATGTTATCAAATCTGTGAAAGAAGTTGTTGAGGATTTAAGAAAGATAAGTCCGTTATGCAAACAATAAATAGGTGATTAAATGGAAGCAGCAAAGAAAATGATCAATAGGAAACTTATATTCGGAATAATATTCCTTGTATTTGGTTTTTTCCTGTTGCAATATGTCTTTACTGGAGAATGTGAATTTCAAGCACCATCTGCAGGAGCTCTGGGAGAGAATTTAGAAATTAGTCTGGGTTCAATTGAAAAATGGATATGCAATGCGACTAGCTTTCCAAATATATTCTTGTGGTTAGTTGGTTTGGCTTGCATATTCCCTGGTGTTGGCGGAATATTCAAGGGTTTGACAAAAGACTAAGGTGATGTTATGTATTCAGAAAAAGTTATGGATTACTTTCGTAATCCACGGAATATGGGGAAAATAAAAGATGCTGATGGTATTGGTAAAGTTGGGAATCCTCGTTGTGGTGACGTTATGGTGGTTTACATAAAAGTAGGACGAAATAAACAAGGTGAAGAGATTTTGAAGGATATAAAAGTAGAAACCTTTGGATGTGTTAGTGCAATTGCTACATCATCTGTCTTAACAGAAATGGTTAAAGGAAAGACGTTGAAAAAAGCTAAAAAAGTAACCAACAAAGACGTAGCTGAAGAATTAGGAGGGCTTCCTCCTATCAAAATGCACTGCTCGAACCTGGCTGCTGAAGCTCTGGCAGCAGCAATAAAAGATTATGAGAGTAAAAAAGATAAATAGATAGAAAACAATCATATAGATTATTTATGATTTACTTTGAGGTGGCCTGTGGAAAAATTTGATGAGTTTGGACCTGAAAAGATTTTACAGGTTTATGATCCTGAAACAGGAATGAAAGGTTTTACTGTTGTTGATAATACTGCCCTAGGGCCAGGAAAAGGCGGTATAAGAATGACCCCAACAGTAACTGTTGAAGAAGTTTTTAAGTTAGCAAGAACTATGACATGGAAATGTGCTCTTGCTGATCTGCCATTTGGTGGAGCCAAATCTGGAATAGTTGCTGATGATAAAAAAATATCACCAGAAATGAAGAAGAAAATAGTAAAGGCTTTTGCTGAAGGAATAAAGGTAATTGCACCTGATGTTTATGTTGCAGCTCCTGATATGAATATGGCTGAAGAAGAGATGGAAATAATAGCAAAAACTATCGGTTCAAAAAAAGCATGCACAGGTAAGCCAAAAAGCATGGGCGGACTACCGCACGAACTTGGTTCAACTGGTTTTGGTGTTTATCATGCAACTTTAGTTGCAATAAAACATCTTGGTTTGAATGTAAAGGATATGACTGTTGCTATAGAGGGGTTTGGTAATGTTGGTACGTTTGTCGCTAAATTTTTATCGAATGATGGAGCTAAAATAATTGCTGTGTCTGATTCAAAAGGCACTATCTATAACAAAAACGGACTTGATTACAACAAATTAATGAAAGTTAAGGAAAAAACAGGCACTGTTATAAATTATGTTAAATGTGAAAAAAGAGACTGCGAAGATATAATATCAATTGATGCTGACATTCTTATAACAGCTG
The DNA here is from genome assembly GCA_018818465.1 of Nanobdellota archaeon. GTDB lineage: Archaea > Aenigmatarchaeota > Aenigmatarchaeia > QMZP01 > QMZP01 > JAHIRU01. The sequence goes on along the minus strand of JAHIRU010000002.1, from coordinate 8,023 downwards.
CAATACCTGATTTGATAAAAGATAAGGATGTCAATAAATTGAAATTTAAGATAATATCCCAGGGTTCCAACATTCCTATGACAGCTGAAACAGAAGAGAAACTTCACAAAAAAGGCGTATTGGTTATTCCAGATTTTGTTGCAAACGCTGGTGGAGTTATATCATCGTACATAGAATATATTGGTGGATCAGAAAAGAAAATGTTCAAAACAGTGGAAGAAAAGATAACAAAAAACACCAGACTAGTTTTAGAACTTTCAAAAAAGAAGAACATTAAACCGCGCGATGCAGGAATGGAAATAGCTATTGATAGGGTTAAGAAAGGAATGAAGTGTCGTCCTATGAAGTAGATTCTGAATTCTTGACTACTGGTTATATGCTCTTATCTTCGTCTATTTTTATTTTTCCGTGCTGGTCCCAAATTTCATCAAAACTCCATAAAGCTGGCACTTCTAGATAATCTATTTGTTCTGAACCAGAAGTTACAACAGAGTGCCACATAATTGTTGTGCGGTGAACAACTAATATTGGTTTCGATAGCTGTGAAGCACTGTAATCAGTATGCTCTAACATTAAAGAAAATGCGTTGTTGAATGTTTTACCGAACACGCTTTCTCTTGGTTCAGCAAATTTCGTATAAATCGGAGGCCTGTCAAAACTTGTTTCCTTTGTTTCTATATAACCCACAGCAAGGTCTTCACTATTTAGTGGAACAACCCACAATTCAACATCAGTTTTCTCAAAATTAAAAACCTTATAAGGCTCTCCTGAAACAGCATCTGGAAAGGCTTCTTTCCCGGAATCAGTTTCGAGCCATTTGTTTGTAGATTCCATTAATTCATCTGCTCTCAAATCTTTTATGAAAAAACCATTATTATATGCTAAGAAACCGCCTGCTAAAATTAAAGCCGCTATTACCACAAGAGCGGGTATTTTATAATTCATTATTTCTTTTCTCCTTCTAACAGAATAGCGTTTATCACACCAACCTGTCCCGGACGAGATGTTATGCGAGCTAAACCTATATCTGTTTTTATAATTGCTCCGCGAGTTAAAATATTTCTTCTAACATAATGGGGATTTGCTGTGTTTTCTTCTACAGATTTTATTTTTGTAGCCTCTATCTTTTTTGATTTTGGATTAAAAACATTAACATTTTCATCACGCAAAAGCTTTGTTTTCTCTGTACCGCCTCTTTTCCTTTGAGTTTTTGCTCTTCTTTCACCTATTTTTGTCTCTAAGAAAATTGTACCACGTTCAAACGCCTTCTTTTTTCTGTTTTTTCTTACTAAACCGCTTGTTGCCTTTCTCTTAGATTTAAGATGCCAAATAGCCATATACAATTCCTCAAACATATCGACTTGTGCGTTTTATAGTGTATGTATAGGGAATGTGTTTATATAAACATTACGCTTTTATTCAATATGGAACCGAAAATGACTATGTTTTTATTTGGAATTCTGATGATGGTTGCAGGTGCAGGAGCTTCTATTTTAAGTAGTTATATAGAGCTTGATTTGCTTTTAACTGGAATAATAATGATATTCGCTGGCATAATATTAGCGTTTTTATCGCAAATACCACCTGGTGAGGACTGAGAAACTTTATATAAGTTTTATACAAATAGTTGTTATTTGTTTAAAAAAGGAAGGGTGCTAAAACATGCAGAGACCATTAGATGTGCTAGGAAGTTCAGTTGATAAGAACATTATAGTAAAAACTAAAAGTGGAGAAAGTGTTGTAGGTATCCTCAAGGCCTTTGATTCGCATATAAACATCTGGCTTGATGATGCAACAATACAGAATGAAAAAGAAATTAAAATAGGAAAGGTACTGATCAGAGGCGACAGTATTATCTACATCTCACCAGCTAAATAAACTATATCAGATAGATAATTAGAAAGTCAGATGACTATATTGTTTATACACTGTCATCGTTGCATAGTTAACAAACAGGATAGGTAATTAAAATGACTAAAGGTACACCATCTAAAGGAAAGAGGCAAAAGAAAGTCCACATTGCATGCAGACGTTGTGGAAAAATCGCATATCATATCAGGCAAAAAATCTGTTCTTCTTGCGGATTTGGCAGATCAAAGAAGATAAAAAAAGTTGCTTCCTCGCGAAAGCTTGTTCTAGGAAAAGGCAATAGAAAGAAAATAAAGAAAAATTAAAGATTTTTGGATAAAACCTTTTGCAGAAGCGATAGCTCTAAAAGGTTTTAATAGAAAGAAAATAAAAAAATAAAGCTAATCTTTCGCTCGTTCAGCATCTTTTAATGCTCTTTTTGCTGCTAATTCAGCGTCTTTTTTAGCGTCTTTTGCTAGTTTAGCGTCTTTTGCTAGTTTAATATCTTTTGATGATGTAATATCTTTTGATGGTTTAACATCTATTCCAATAGATTCTAGCTTTTCTTTTAGTTTTCCAAGAGCTGTGTGTATATCATCTATGTTATGCGCTCCTGTGCAAATAATCTTGCCAGAAGAGAAAAGCAAAAACGCAACCCTTGGTTCAGTGATTCTATATACTAATCCTGGGAACTGCTCTGGTTCGTATTCTGCGTTCTCCAATGAAAAGGCTATATCCTCAAGATTCAATTTTGCATCTATTTTTGATGAAGCTACTATATTCTCTACTTTTATGTTAAATTTTGTTGGAAGATTTATTCCAAGATCTCTAACAGTATCAACAACTTTCGTCATTGCCTCTTTAGCCTTTTCTATACTTTTTGCACCTGTACAAACTATTTTACCTGATGAAAATATCAACGCAGCTGCACGCGGTTCTTTTGTGCGGTATACCAATCCTGGGAATTGTTCTGGTTCGTATTCTGCGTTCTCTAGTTTTGAAACTATTTTAGTCAATGGTATATCCTCGCCTAATGAAACAAATGCAACAACATTCTCTACTTTAACTTGAAATTCTGACATAAACAGTATTCCTCCCCTGTATTCACCTTTACATTACCTTAAATGGTATAGATAATTATATAAACATTAACATATATATTTGTCAATTTTACGAGTTTTTATGCAAAAAACACTGTTTTTCATGGAATCTTTTTAAATAATGTTTCAAAATCAGTATATAGCGCCTAATCATTTAAGATGGTTGGGAGGAGCATAAATATGAAAAATTCAAAGGTAATTGTCCCTGACACATCTATATTGATTCGGGGAATTTTATCAGATTTAATAGAAAAAAACGAATTGAAAAATAAGAAAATAATTATACCTAGGGCTGTTGTTGATGAACTTCAGGCACAGGCTTCTAGGGGCAAGGATGTTGGTTTTGAGGGCCTTGAAGAGATCAAAAAAATTAGAGTTCTTGCACCAAAAAAAGATGTAATTGTTGAATTTACTGGCACAAGACCAACTCTTGAAGAGATACAGCTAGCTAAAAAAGGAAGAATTGATGCAATAATCAGAGACGTTGCTGCAAAGGAAAATGGAATTCTAGTAACAGCTGATTACGTGCAGGCACTGGTTGGTGAAGCTGAGGGTGTTGCAGTGCAATACATTCCGCAGAAGAAAAAAACGAAAGTTGATATTGAAGATTTCTTTACAATGGATACACAGTCTGTTCATCTGAAACCTGGACTTATTCCATTAGCTAAAAAAGGCAAACCAGGCGATGTGAAACTTGTTAAAATAAGAAAAAAGGCAATCACAGAAAAGGAAATAAAAAATATAATAGATGAAATAACTCAAAAGGCTAGAACAGATGAAAACTCTTTTGTAGAAATAGGAAAACATGGAGCAATGGTAATACAAATGGGTAATTATAGAATTTCTATAACAAGACCACCATTTTCCAATACAATAGAAGTTACTGCTGTAAGACCTGTTGTAAATCTTACTATAGACGATTACAAACTGCATGACGAATTAAAATCTAGAATAGTAAACAAATCGCAGGGTGTTTTGATAGCAGGACCGCCTGGTTCTGGTAAAAGCACTTTCGCTGCAAGCATTGCTAACTTCTTGTCAAAACAAGGGAAAATTGTTAAGACTTTGGAACAGCCAAGGGATCTGCAGGTAGATCCAGAGATAACACAATACGCGCCATTAGAAGGTGACTGGGAAAAGACGAGTGATCTTTTATTGCTTGTAAGGCCAGACTACACAATATTCGATGAGATTAGAAAAACAAGGGAATTCAGAATGTTTGGCGACATGCGTTTGGCTGGTGTAGGAATGATTGGTGTTGTTCATGCAAATGATCCTGTATCAGCAATACAAAGATTTATTGGACGTCTTGAACTTGGTATAATTCCGCACGTTATCAACACAGTAATCTTCATTGACAAGGGTGTAGTAGAAAAGACATATGAATTAAGTCTAACAGTAAAAGTTCCTTCTGGTATGAAGGAAGCTGATCTGGCAAGACCTGTTGTAGAAATAAGAGATTTTGAAACAAAGGATGTTGTTTTCGAAATATACACATTCGGTGATGAGAGTGTGATAATGCCTGTGCAAAAAACAGAGGTTTCACCAATAAAGAAGCTTGCAACAGACAGGATTTATCAAGAAATGAGAAAATGGGATAATAACGTAGAGGTGGAAGTTTTGTCTGATGATAGAATTGCTGTCAAGGTTGATAATGACATAATCGCCAGACTTATTGGAAAGAAAGGCAAAAACATTGAAGAGATAGAAAAGAAACTGGGCATCCACATCTCTGTAGAACCAAAAGAAGCAACATTCAAAAACGAAATAAACTTTTACACAGAAGAGCATGGAAAACATTTCTATGTAAAAATCGATCCAAAACTCTCAGGCAAATCTGTGGACATCTACAGCAACGAAGAATTCTTAATGACATCACTCGTCGGCAAGAGTGGTAACATCAGAATAAAGAAGAAGTCAGACATCGGCAGAATGATACTTCAGGCTGTAACAAAAAAGAGTTTGAGAATACTGATGTAAAGTAAGCCTTTAGAAAAGGTTTAATCCAAAAAACATCTATCTAACCAACAGCTTTGCCTTTTCGTATTCGTATTTCCATTCTTTTGGTACAGACCCCTCTTTCCTATAGAATTTAGTAAGTCTGCGAATCTTTGATTCTGTTAATTCTAGGCCGCGCTTTGATGTGTAATCTTTTTTGTTTTTTTGCATATGAGCATGCAGAAGAACTGCTTTCTTCATTAAGTTAAACATGTCCTCAGGGAATTTTGGATACTGATTATGTTTTTTCATCATCTCAGAAATTCTAGTGTTTGTTAACATTCTTGTTGATGGAATGCCGTAAGAATCTCTTAGTTCTGTTCCAATCAGAGCAGAAGTTTTTCCTAGTTTGGCTAGTTTAACAACTATCTCTTCTATCTCAGCTGGTTTTAACTTCACCCAGTCAGCTGATTTCTTCATCGGCTTACTTGAGCTAGATTTCCCTTTCTTACGTGAGTGCATTCGTGCCATATCAACAACTACCTGTTATTCTATTAATATACACAATATTTGGTTAATAATATAAAAAGGTTCTGTCCTTTTGCTCTTATTTCATAATAATAGCGCTGGTAAGCTTTTATTAGTTGTTATTATTTTCTCAATATGAAAGTTTTATTAGTAGATTTGGGAACACCGAGGGATGAAATAAGCGAGCCTTTGGGTATTGAAACATTAGCACCTTATATTACAGATAATGTTCCAGAAGCTCAGATATATTTGAAGTCGCTAGAACTTGATAATTATTCTGATATTGGTCCTATCTTGAAAAATTCTCATTATGAAATAATAGGGTTATCGACAAAAATAAGAGCTTATGAGAAATTTAAAACAAGTGTAGAAAAAACACAAGAGGAATCACCTGATACGATTTTAGTTGCCGGAGATATTTTAGGAACATATGCATTCGAAGATGTATTGAAATTATATAATAACATTATTTGTGTAAGAGGAGAGGGAGAGACTGCGTTTTCAGAGCTAGTAAAAGAAGTGGCGCAGAACAAAAAACGTGAAAATCTTAAATTAACAAATATTCCAAATTTAGCTTATATATCAAATAATGAACTGGTTTTAACTGAAAGAGAATCTTTTGATATAAGAAATGCTAAACATCCGTTAAGATCATTAGCATATAAAGTTTTTGATCAAAATGGGTGTTCAAGAATAGAGGGAAGTAGAGGGTGTGCATATTCATTATGTAGTTATTGTGGAACAGTTGAAAAATATAATGGTCCTGGTTGGAAACCCTTTGATATAACTTTTGTTTTAGAAGAATTGTCATCTTTATCGAATATTGGTTTCAAATCACCATGGTTTACGGATGAAGATTTTTTTGGTGATAACCCAAAAAGGGTAGAGGAGTTTGCCAAAGTCTTGATCGAATACAAAAAAGATGGGATAATAAATCCAAATTTAGATTTTTATATAAATGCGCGAGTAGATTCTGTATTAGGTGTTGATTTTGGTGGAAAGAAAGAAAGTGAAAAAATTTTAACAAAACTTAAAAAATCTGGTTTAAGAGAAATTTTTCTTGGTTTGGAGTCTGGTTGTAAAAATCAACTAAGAAGGTATAGAAAATTTGGAATAGGACAAAAAAATATCGAGGCGTTGAATTTTTTAAGAGGTTTAGGAATAGAAACTGATATAGGCTTTATATTCTTTGATCAAAGCGTAAGTGTTAGTGAATTAAGAGAAAATTTAAATTTCATTTATGATGCAGGTATTAATAATCATGATGCTAGACTTATAAAAAGGGTAAGAATAGAACCGAGAACACCACTAGGTAATGATTTTTCAACAAAAAACCAAGAAGTAAGAATTGATTTAGATTCTGTCGAATATGAATATGAATTTGATGATCCGGATGTTGAAGAAATTTTTAATACATTTAGATCATGGGAATTGGGTGATTTGGATGTTATATATAATCTACAGGCATTTTGTCGCGGAGAAATACCTGAAGGTTATACTAGAAAGGAAATCAAAAATATAATATCTAAATATAGACAATTAGATTGCGAATATCTTAATGATATATTAAAGGTATATGAAAACGATAAAGGTGAAACAGGAAAATTTATAGAAGAGATAACTAATAAATATAAAACAATAAGAGATACTATGGATGAAACTCTTATAGATAGAGTAAAATGGCTTGATAGTACATTTAGAAGAAATGTTTAATAAGTTTAAGTGATTTAATTGAAAGAAGTTGAAATCTGCTTTAGAATTGATGAAGATGTAGCAAAATCGATAAGAAATTATTTTAATGATTTCTTTATCAAAAAAATTATAGAGAAAGATACATATTTTTTCCCACCACATAAAGATTTTTTAATGACAGAAAACGGGAAAGAAAATTTACGGATAAGAGAATCTGAAAACAAAAATGAAATAACATATAAAAATGTAATTTATAACAATGAATCTTATTCACATGCTATAGAAAAAAATACTAATATTTCTAATGTGAGTGAAATGTTTGAAATATTGAAAAATCTTGGATTCAGGACTCATATTACAATAAAAAAGGATAGGGAAATTTTCGATAATGGAAAATTTAAAATCACAATCGATAATGTAGAAAACCTAGGTCTTTTTGCTGAAATTGAACATAAAGGTACGGAAAACGAGAGTGTCTTACTTAAAGAATGTATGGAAATGGCAAAAAAATTAAACTTAGAAAGAATTGAAAAAAAAGGTTATTTAAGATTGCTTGAAGAAAGGAAATGATTATCCTATTTCAACAAAGAATCAACAATATTAGGGTCTGCCTTTACTTTCTTTACATGGCCTCTTGTGCCTGTCATCGGTGTCTTTAATCCATGGCCAGTAATCACGCAAACCACTTTTGAGCCTCGTTTGATACGGTGCTTGTACTTCAAAAGGCCTGTTAAAGCAACAGCCCCCGCTGGCTCGGCGAATAGGCCCTCTCTGCGCGCAAGGAGCTCCCTTACTCGCAGTATTTCGCGGTCGCTCACGCCCTCTGAGAACCCCTTTGATTCCTTCACTGACCCGAGCGCGCGTTTGCCATCTAGTGGGTTTCCGCATTCTATGGCTACTGCTATCGTGGAACCGTG
>JAHIRU010000029.1 GCA_018818465.1 Nanobdellota archaeon | reverse complement strand
ATACGGCATGATGTCCTCTGGTGCAAAATTTGAAGAATTGAAGAAATTCTTTAAATTGAAATCATTAGGAAACAAAAAAGCTTCTATGATTCCTATAGGACCTTCGAAAACATATTCTAATCGCGCCCTATTAATCGGCGACGCAGCTGCGCAAGTCAAGCCATGGAGTGGTGGTGGAGTGGTTTATGGCTTAACATGCGCAAAAATAGCAGTTAATGTAATTAAAGATGCTCTTAAAGAAAATAACTTCTCAGAAGAATTCCTAAAAACTTATGAAGATCAATGGAAAAATGCAATCGGTAAGAATATAACAGTAGGATTGATGTTTAGAGAATTCTATAAAGATTGCAATGAAAAGGATATAGACACATTTTTTGAAATGGCAAATAAGGCATCGATGAATAACTTGGATATGGATTTTCCGTTGCTAGATGCATTTGAAATCTAGCATATAACTTTAAATATAAAAACAACTATATTTTGTGGTCGTATGATATCGATTTCAAATAATAAAATATACAATGTGGCAATAACAGGACTTCCGTCTTCAGGAAAAACAACAATAGCTGAAAAACTCGAGAATGTTGGGTATGAACATATATCTAACGATAAGGTTAGACGTGATATTTTTAATGGAAGATCACCTTTCGAACTCGAAAAATATGAATGGTATATTCTCTATTCTGAAGCTAATCTCAGAAAGTATCTACAGAATTTAAAAGGAAATAATGTTGTTTCTGATAATTGTTCTTATAATGAATGTCTAAGGAGAATAACTTTACACACATCTCCAGAACTACTAAAATATCTTACTGAAACAGGACAAGAACTTGTAAGATATTTAATAGATTTGAAAGTGGATAAGGATGAATTAGAAAAAAGGAATAAAAAGCGTGGAAGAACTGGTGAAAAAAGCGATCAATACAATGATTGGTTATATGAAAACTGGGAAGATGCTCAGGATTTCGAAGATGGTTTTGGAAGTGTTCATGCATTTACATACAATAACAACACAAAAAATGATCGAGAACATATTCTTGAAAATCTTAGTGAACTATTGAATATAGAAATCTAATCAACAATCTCAAACTTGATGCCGTAGTGTATAAGCCCCTGATCATTATCTTCTGTAATGCGCCTGAATACCGACTTAACGCGCTTTTCAATCTCTACTTTATTTATGTCACCTATTATCTGTCCTGATATTCTAGTTCCTTCATCTAATTGTATTATTGCAACAACATACGGTACGTATTTTTCAAAACCCTCTGGAGCAACACGTATAACAGTGTAAGAAACAACTTCTCCATTACCGCTGAACTGGAACTTCTCTATTTTACCTTTACGCCTACATTGAGGACAGAAATCAGCTGGTGGAAAAAATACCTGATTACAAGTAATGCATTTAGTACCAACTAAACTGTACTTTGCATCCTTCAATCTCCAAAACAGAGGCACTGACGACTTATATGGCATACTCAATACTCCCTTCCGAGGATGTGAACAGCAGCTGTTGCTCCACTTCCTCCTATATTCAGGGCTAGGCCTGTTTTTGCACCGTTTATTTGCAAAGAACCATAAGTTCCTCTAAGCTGTTTTACTATGTCTATTATCTGTCTTATGCCAGTAGCACCAACAGGATGTCCTATTGATTTTAAACCGCCTGTTGTGTTAACTGGTCTTTCGCCGTCTCTTGCTATTTTATTATCTTCTACGAATTTTCCGCCTTGCCCTTTTTCACAGAAACCGAGATCTTCTATTGCAATGATTTCATTTATTGAAAAGCAATCATGAACTTCTACTACGTCAATGTTTTCTGGTTTTAGTTTTGCTTCACCATAGGCTATCTTAGCGGCAACCTTTGTTGAAAGCATCTCTGTCATACTGTTTCTGTTATGCAGAGCCAATGTATCTGAAGCCTGTCCTGAACCAAGAACCCATATCGGATTTTCAAATCTTTTTGCAAGCTCTTCTGATACAAGTACAACAGCAGCTGCACCATCTGTTATTGGCGAACAATCCAGAAGTCTTAAAGGATCAGCGATTAAAGATGAATTAAGAACTTTTTCAACTGTTATTTCAAAAGGATGCTGTGCTAATGGGTTGAGAGAACCGTTTTTATGATTATTTACACTCACCATAGCCATCTGCTCTCTTGTTGTTCCGTAATCTTTCATGTGTCTTTGAGCCATCAGAGCATACAGACCCGCAAAAGTTAGACCAATACTTGATTCCCATTCCTGATCACCAGCACCCATCAAGGTTGAAAGTGCTGATGCGCCAGTTATGTCAGTCATTTTTTCTGCGCCTGCAGCTATAACAATATCATGCTTTCCGCTCATTATCGAGAGAACAGCCTGTCTAAAAGCTAGAGCACTTGAAGCGCATGCAGCCTCAACCCTTGTTGCTGGTATAGGCGTCAAGCCTGATTGATCTGCAGCCAGAGCTGCAACATGCTCTTGCCCTATGAAATGACCGGAAGACATGTTTCCAATATACAGAGCTTGAATATCCTTACCTTCTAGTTTTGCATCTTCCAAAGCCAATGCACCAGCTTCTGTTGAAAGCTGTCTCAATGATTTGTTCCAATGCTCTCCAAATTTTGTATACCCTGCACCAATAACCGCTACTCTTCTCATATTACCTCTTTATAATTTCAATTTTCCTCTAAACTTTACATAATTTCCATAGTCAATATTTTCTTTTTTACTAATATAGTTTTCAGTTGTTGGGGCTTTGTTTTGGCGCTCCAATATTTTATCAGTTACTAAAAATGAAAATGAATCCGAACCTGCACCAGAACCATATGATGTCATCAAAATTCTATTGCCTGGTTTTGCTACATCAAGAACAGCTGATAATCCAACCGGACTTGAACCAGAATAACAGTTACCCATTCTTTTTACAACAAGAGAAGTTTCTAATTTCTCTAAAGGAAATCCTAATAATTTGCAAGCATTTGTTGGGAATTTGCCGTTAGGCATATGTAAAACAACATAATCAAAATCTTCTACTTTCAATGAAAGTTTTTTCATTAATCCTTTTGATGCAGATAAAACATGAGTGAAATAGCCTGGATGTCCACTAAACCTTGCACCATGGCTTGGATACTTTTCTCCATCTCTTCTCCAAAAATCTGTAGTGTCAGTAGTGTAAGAAAATGTACCTTCAAGTTCTGCTAAAGGATCTTTTCCTATAATATATGCTGCACCACCAGCACCAGCTGTATATTCCAACGCATCCCCAGGTCTTCCTTGAGATGTATCAGCCCCTATTGCAAGACCGTATTCTATTTCGCCTGCTTTAACAAGACCATAACAACACTGCATTGCAGCAGTTCCTGCTTTACATGCAAACTCGAAATCAGCTACCATAAGATTCGTTGACAATCCTAAAGCTTGTGCAACTATAGTTCCACTGGACTTTACAGCATAAGGATGGCTCTCAGAACCTATATATAATGCACCAATCTTGATCGGATCGATACCTGCGCGTAATAAGGCGTTGCGCGCAGCCTCTACGCTAATTGTTATAGTATCCTCATCCATAGCAGGCACGCTCTTCTCCTCTACGAGCAGACCTTTTCTTAGTGCCTGAGCGTCCTGTCCCCACACCTTTGCTATTTCATCTATAGTTATCCTGTACTTGGGAACATATGCACCATAACCAACTATTCCAATTACCATTTTAATTACCATCCTTACGGATAATTATACAATTAATACACTCTATACAGCAGTAAACCTTTTATATCTTCAAAACGGAGTTCGACGATTGGTTTAAATGGTTTTTAAAGTTATTATCCAATATTGAGGTAAATGAACCGAATAAACATATCAAAACCCTTTATGGGAGAAGAGGAAATAGAAGCAGTCAGAAATGTACTCTTGTCTGGAAATCTTGTACAGGGCGTAAAAGTTAAAGAGTTTGAGGAAGCTGTCTCAGGATTTCTTGGCATCAAGCATGCTATTGCAACATCTTCTGGTACAACTGCATTGCACCTGGCAATTGAATCTCTCGGCATCAAGCCGGGGGATGAAGTTATAACAACACCATTCACGTTTATAGCAAGTTCCAACTGCATTTTATATAATGGAGCTAAACCAGTTTTTGTTGATATTGATCCAAAAACATTCAATATTGATCCTGAAAAAATCGAAGAAAAAATCACAGATAAAACAAAAGCGGTTCTCGTTGTTCACCTGTACGGACAGCCATGTGAAATGGATAAGATAATGGGTGTCTGTAAAAAACATAACCTAAAACTCATCGAGGATTCTGCACAAGCAATTGGCGCGGAATACAAAGGGCAAAAGATTGGAACTTTTGGCGATGTCTCTGCTCTTTCGTTTTATGCAACAAAAAACATCACAACAGGTGAAGGGGGAATGCTTCTCACAAACAATGATGTATGGGCTGACAAAACTAGAATCAGAAGACAGCATGGTCAAAGAATGATTTACGAATATGAAATTCTCGGTTATAATTATAGGATGACAGACATTCAAGCTGCAATAGGAATTGAACAGATGAAAAAAATTGAAGATTTAAACAACAAAAGAATAGAGAATGCAAAAACTTTAGCAGAACTCTTATCAGGTATTGATGGGATTGTTCTGCCTTCTGTCGCACCTGAAACAAAGCATGTTTTTCATCAATACACAATCCGCGTTTTGGATGGAAAGAGAGATGCCCTGAAAGAACAACTAAATGAAAAGGGTATACAATCAATGATTTATTATCCACAAACAATTTACCAGCCTGGATCAGAGAGCTGTCCAGAAGCTGAAAGAGCTTGCAAAGAGGTTCTTTCATTGCCAATACATCCTCATCTGAAAAAAGAGGATATTGAAAGAATTGCAGAAGAAGTTAAAAACTATTTGGAAAATTAATTTTTGCAACCGTCACAAACTCTATCTTCATTATTTGTTTTGTTTCCACATTTGCAAACATAACCCCTAATTGTTGCCGGATTACCGTAAACCAAGGCGTGCGATGGAACATCTTTTGTAACAACAGACGATGCTCCAATCATAGCATATTCTCCGATTGTTATTCCTGGAATAAGTGTTGAGTTTGCACCAACAGATGCCCCTTTCTTTATGTGGGTTCTTTTCCCCTTTTTTTCTTCGTTCCAGATAAACGCCCTTGGATAGGGATCGTTTGTTACAATAACACCAGGACCAAGCTGTACATCGTCTTCTATTGTAGCGTTGTAAACGCAGACATTGTTTTGTATTTTCACATTAGAACCAATTACAACATCAAAATCAATATAGGCGTTTTTTCCTATCATACAGTTGGATCCAATTTTTGCACCTTCTCTGACGTGAGCATGATGCCATATCTTTGTTCCTTCGCCTACGTCTTTCGATTCTACTATAGCTGTAGGATGTATTTCTGTCATTATTTCACCATATCATCAGCTTGTTTATCATTGCACATTTTTGTTGCTTTCAATGCTATGTCAATAGCATTTAATCCGTCTTCGCCTGTAACAAGCGGTTCCTTATTTTCGCGAATAGATTCCAAAAAGTTTTCTATTTCCAGTTTAAGCGGTTCTTCGCCCTCCATTGTTATTGTCATAACAGCAGGTTTAGCGAATTCTACAACGTCATTGAATGTGTCAAAGTTCTTCTTTAGTTTTGTCTTGTATATTTTCAATTCCTGTGTGATATAATTTACTTCAGCATAACCGTTTGTTCCTGTAACAGAAATGTTTCTTATCTTTACAGGCGTTATCCAATTGGCCTGAATCAGAACATTTGTTTTGCCAAACTTCATGAATATGTCAGCATAATCCTCTCTTTTATCAATGAGTGCTTTTCCACCACTAGCATAAATAGCAGTAGGCTGTTTTCCCAGTATGTAATTAACTATATCTATATCATGAACAGCTAAATCAATTATAACATTAGCGTCTAAAACCTGTGGAGGAAAGACACCTACTCTTCTTGCTATTATGCTTGTTATGTCTCCTATCTCCCTTTTATCTATTATTTCCTTTAGTTTTTGAACAGCAGGATTGAACCTTTCGACGTGTCCAACTAGCAATTTAATTCCCTTGCTTTTTGCTGCATCTATTATGGCTCTGGCATCTTCAATCTTATCTGCTATAGGTTTTTCAACAAGAACGTGTTTTCCATTTTCTATGCAATAAAGACAGACATCTTTATGAAATTTTGTTGGTACAGCAACTGAAACAGCATCTATTTTTTCCTTCTCTAGCATTTCCTTGTAATCACTATAGTATTTACAGGAAAACTTTTCTGCAATTTCTTTTCCGCGCTTTTCGTCTGGATCAGAAACAGCAACCAATTCGGAATCTAGTTCAGTGTAAACCCTAGCATGATGCTTTCCCATATTCCCTACTCCAATAACAGCTGTTTTTAACATATTCATGCTAAACTACTACATGCAAACATTATAAGTCGCTAAACCCTCCTTGTATTTATTATCTGTAGATGAACCTATGAATTTTATAAGCTTCACCGATCTCAGCATTCATCTGCTTGCCACGAACTCTTGCCAAAGATTTTATGGTTTCTAGATCATAATAGTATCTTCTTTCCTGCGTCTTGTAACAATCTAAAGCCTGTAATTTTTTATTGAACTGTTCGGGTGTTAATGAAACTATCAAATTCGGTTTGAAATTTTCTACACTCTTCATATCTTCATACATGAGAACTGAACTGTTTCTAAAAACTCTAAGACATTCCTCTGAAACAGTTCTATGATCCTGGTGAAGAGTATCAATATCATGAATAACAACAATATCCGGATTGAATTCTTTCTTAGTTTCCTCTAAAACCTGTCTTATTTCATTGTTTTTTTCAGGTAAACGGGTATTTGGAAAATTAAGCAGCTTTGATTCCTTTACGCCTAATATTGACATTGCGTTCTGAAATTCCTGTGATATGCCCTGATTTCCTGGCTGTTCTTCGCAATCTGAGAATACAAGTACTCTGCATTCAGCTTTTTCTGACATTTTTACCAGTAAACCAGATGCTCCCATTTCTACATCATCAGGATGCGCACCAACAAATAATATATTCATAATCAACCTCTAATGGTAAAGATATAAATGGTTAATTTAAGTGCTTTATAAACCTTTTTATAAAAGGTTTAATCCAAAACTATTAAAATTGATTGTATTAACAGTGATTTTATGGAAAAATTGAAAATTTTCACCACTGGTGGGGGTGCTCCTGGAGCACGCGGCATATTCAAAAGCTTCAGGATAGGAGCTAGAGAAGAAAACAGAGAACTAGAAATAGTAACTTCTGACATGGATAAAGATGCTTATGGGTTTCATCTAGCTGACAAGCATTATATAATTCCTTCTGGTAAATCGCCAGAATTCATTTCAAAACTTCTTGAAATATGTGAAAAGGAAAAACCGCACCTGTTATATTCCTGGGTAACACCGGAGCTGGTTCCTATTGCAGAAAATAGAGACAAATTTGAAGCCCTAGGAGTAAAAGTTGTTCTCTCTGATGCAGAAGCATTAAAGATAGCTCAAAATAAGGGAAAATGTTATGAAGCTATAACTGAATTTGGTTATGCTCCAAAATTCAAATTTGTAGATAGTCTTGAAGCTATAGAAAGAGCTGCATTAGAACTTGGCTATCCAGAAAAGCCTGTTTGTTATAAACCAGCAGTAGCACACGGTATGCGTGGTTTTAGGATAATGAAACCTGGTGTTAACAGAGCAGACATTCTATTTAATGAAAAACCAATGAGTGTTTTCACAACACTTGAGGAAACAAAGGAAATACTAAAGGATTACCGATTACCAAACATGTTAGTTATGGAATATCTGAGTGGTCTTGAAGATAAAGAATATAGCCTAGATATTCTCATGAATAATGGTGAGCCTGTTGTGGCAATACCACGTGTTAGAGTAAAAACAAGACAAGGTATATCATATATCGCTTATGTTGAACAGAATCAAGAACTTATAGAAGCTGCAGAAAAGATTGCAAAAAAACTTAATTTGAATTACAGTATAAACATGCAGTTCAAATTCTCCGAAGACGGCAAACCAAAACTTATAGAAATCAATCCACGCCTCTCAGGCACAATCATTGCCTGTGTTGGTGCAGGCGCAAACATGCCATGGCTCTCAGCAAAGATCGCCTTAGGCGAAGAAGTAAAAAAGCCTGTCGTAGAATGGGGCACAACAATGAAGCGCTTCTGGGAAGAGGTTTATACCAATGGTAATGAGAACTGGTTTTTAGGAATATAACTACCTTTATATTCATCCAAATTATCTAAATCTCCTACTCTATGAGCATCATAAGCAGTTATGACTCTTACTCCTTGAATTTTTGCAATGTCAATGAAATCTTTCGGTGTTTTATAACGAATGTTATTTTCTATAAGAATTTTGTTTTTTGCCGCTAGCGTCATAATTGTTTGCAATTCTTCTACAGTCATTCCCGGTTCTAATGGAATCATCACTCCCGTAGATGAAAGTCCTTTTGGTATAATATTTGGGTGTGCCCATACATCAACTATGGGATTTTTTAACATGTTCACTACAGAAAGCAGGTAATCTGCATAATTTTGAACCGGTCTATGAAAGGATGCAAACACAACTTCACTTTTCTTTGCTACTTCCTCGGAAATGTCAAGGTTTCCTTGTGAATCCATTATAGATGTTTCGCATCCTGGTATGACTTTTATATCCAATTTATCGCTTGCTTTAGCAATATCTGATAAGAAATCATCAAAATTATAATTTAAAGTCTTTCTTACATGCTCTGCGAAAATTATTGCTGGAAATCCCTTTTCTTGTGCTTTTTGACACATTTCAAAAACTGTATTTTTTCCATCAGTATAATTAGTATGAACATGCCAAAGTCCATTCTCAAGGTATTCCTTATATTTCTCCCATTTTTTGACAATCATACTATCATCCTTATTGACAATCATGCTATCATCCTTACATAGATTTTTAATTATTGTTTATTAATATTCAACGTAAATTAATGTATTACATAGTTAGATGGCTTATATTGATTGTTTATAGCCATCTTCAAACAGTTAACAAATATGGAAGGTAATCGATTATGATGAAGGAAAGAATTGGTGCAATTTTCATTGGACTCATAATGTTGTTTTCTGTTGTTGGTTTTGCACTTGTTAGTGTAATACCTGACCAGCCAACTACACCAGAAATACCGCATATTTACAACGGTGAAATGTCAGGCAGTGATATTGTTTTTCTTTTGCAAAACGGTAGAACAATATTTAGATACTATTACGATTCAACAAGTCAAAATAATCTAGATGAAAAAATAACACTAGAAATCTTTGCGAATAAAGTGAAGGATTTTGTTGTCTTGAATGAAATTGAATCAAATACAACAAAATTAGAAATAGTTGGCGTGGTTAATGGAGAAGGAAAAATCATAGATTTTGAAGGCGAAATAACTGAAGAAAATCTATTCATAGAATTGTGCGAAAGAGCTTACGTCAAACCAAAGGAATGTTATTTGTAATTAAATTTTGTATTCAGGCAAAACTTTTAGAAGTTTTGCAAGTTTTGCCTTGCCCTGAGCGAACTCTTTTGTTCCACCACCATGTCCACTTGCTCTATTACAGATGTCTTGAAGTATTTTACCAGCATCCTTTGTTTTGCTCATTGCAACTATGTCGCCAAGCTGGTTTGAAAGAACTATTGTGGATGAAGGGTTTTTATTAATAACCTTATTAACTATCTCTATTAGTTCTTCTCTGTTTCCAGAAACTATCTCAAAAATGTTGCCATCCCTTGCCTTTTTCATCAAAGCTTCTGCCTTATCTTCTGCCATGCTCCTGATTATATTTTCTTGGTATTTTTTCTGTTCTTTCCATAAAACAAAAATTAATCCACAGAGCTCTTGTAATGTTTCTGGTTTTTTCTTAAACACTTCTCTGAAGAACTGTTCCTCATCTATCTCCTTTGTTCTCTTGCTTAATTGCTGTCTTGTGTTGTTCAATATTTCATGAGATTTCATTATTTCATCAATAAACCTTTCAATAGTTTTTTCCAATTGTTGCGATTCTACTGAAAAGACTTTTGATGCTTCTTGGATTTCTATTGAAGTTTTGCCAGGATCTTTTTCCAGGGATCCTTTAATTGCGTGTATAGATGGTTTGAAAATGGATATGCTGGATATTGTTCCTAAAACCTTATCCATCAGATTTTCCTGTTCTTTTATGAATTTTTTAGCTTCTTCACCGCAGGTGTACTCTAAACGGTTAACACCGTCCTGCACTCTTTCATGACGAATTATTTTTATTTTTTCAATCTCTTCTGCGTTTTTTACATGTGTTCCACTACATGCTTCAACATCAAAACCGTTGTCACCAACCTTAACTACTCTTATCTCTTTACCAGGAGAAGCTCCTCCTTGATATAAAACAAAACCATATTTTTGTTCAGCCATGCCTCGAGGAAGTGTCTGCACATTAACTTTCATTTTATCTTTTATTGCATCATTCACCTTTCTTTCTATCAACTCTATTTCTTTTTGTGTAAAAGGAAGATAATGTGTTAGATCTATTCTGGATTTTTTAATGTCTTTTTTTGCACCGGCTTGCCATATATGTGGACCAATAACGCTACGCACAGCACCTGCGACCAGGTGTGTTGTTGTGTGCATTTTCATTAGCTGATAACGATGATTCCAATCAATAATTCCATGAACTTTCTGTCCTTCTTTAACGTCCTTGGAATTGGTTTTGTGTAAAATTACACCTTCCTTTTTCTGAGTATCCAAAATTTCTATCTTCTTATCGCCAATTTCTAGAATACCCTTATCACCAGGCTGTCCTCCGCCCTCTGCATAGAAAAGCGTTTTATCCAAAACTGCCCAGCGATGCTCTTTGTCACTAAAAATTTTCAGAACCTTTGCATCAAATTCCCTTTTGTAAGAATCTTGATAATAAAGCGGTTCTGTTGGTTTGATCATGCTTACATCGAATTTGAATTGTTCTTCCTTTTCCTCTTTCATATGCTTCGATGTTATTGAAACGTAGAAATCTTCAGGTGTTTGGAAATCTATGTTTTTTTCCTTTGCAACTTTTTCCACAAGCTCTGGTGTTATGCCATTTGAAACGTATAGTTGTGTAAGATAATCCCTATCTAATTTCTTTCCGCTTTCCAATTCTTTTTGTATCATTGAATGCGCTCTGTTCATTGTGCTGGAATATTTTTCCTTTTCAATATCCAGTATTTTCATAAGTGGTTCTAGTCCCTCGCCTAGTTCTGGGAACATTTTTTTCAGGTGTTTGACATGCTTTGATGATACATCTCCGAGATCAAAATCAAATGAATATTGATCTAAGAATGAAAGTGCTCTTCTTAAAATAACTCTAAGATTGTAACCACCACCCACATTAGATGGTATACCACCGTCTGAAACAGCAAACAATAGGCTCTTTGTATGATCGGCTACTGCATACAAAGCTTGTATTGGTTCAACAACGTTTGCAAGTTCTTTTGTAGAAACGCCTAATTTTTCTGCTATCTGTTCCTTGGCTTTTTTTATGTTTGAGACCTCGTCGTAATTCAGATTACCTGCAATCAGAGAATACCGTTTGAATAGATCATCATCATGAAAACCTGTCTGTTTTTTCATCCATTCTATAACAGGACCGAAAACAGCATCATATCCTGTTGATGTTCCGTGTGAAATCCATAATAATCTCTCATGACCCCAGCCAACATCCACGACTTTCTGAGAAAGTTCTTTATAAGAATTTCCTTTTTTTGTGAATTGAGAAAACACAGAATTTACTAATTCAAGTCCACGATGCATTGTTTCAAGAGATGGCCCAAATTGCGAGAAGTCGGGCATTGACCACACATCTTCTATGTAAGTTAATTCTTTCTCAGGAATTCCCATTGATTTTGTTAGAAATTCAAAATTTAGTTCTATGCATCTGTCCTTCCAATAGTTGCCAAAAGAGTGTTGTCCAGGCATCATAAACGAAGTGTGATGCCTTCCTGTCACACCAACATTAACTATATCTGAAAACCTTAAACAAACTTGAGGTACTATTAATGGATCAGAAGGATATTCCATCACCATTTTACCTTTATCTATGCGTTGAAAATTTTGTATTGATGCTATAGTAAAGAACAGATCAGGACGCCATCTATCGATTACCGGATATCTCTTTATCGAAGCATGACCATTTTTTTTGAAAAACTTCTCAAAAAGGTTCCACATCTCAACATAATTCCATTTTCCTTTTGTAACAGGTTTACCTATGAAACTATAATTTTCACAAGAAGAATCCTCACATGTCTTTCTATCATTATCCAGAGTCCAGAAATGTTTTCCGCAAGAACATTTCTTGCGAACAAATCCTTTTTCTTTAAAAAGTCCTACATTGTAATACTTATTCGTGTTTGCAGAAAATTTCTTTTTTAATTCCTCTTTTCTTAACATATTCACAACCTAATCAATTTAGATGATATATCTTTTTATAGAATTTTCCTGTTTTTGATTTTATCATATTCTTTTTTTCCATTGTTATTAATTTTTTTCTTATTCTATGTTGTGGCTTTCTTTTTATTTTTTTGGATATTTCATAAATATCCATTTGTATATTTTTTGATAATAAACCCAATATAACTTTTTCCATTTCCCCTTTTTTGTATCTATCTATTTTATAATTTTTAAGTAGAACTGTTAACTTTTCTTTCTTTTCGGGGTGATTGAAACCTATTCCTCTAGCAAAACGCTCTAAATCGTGTCTTCCAGTAATATTAAAATTATAGAAATTTTTATTAAGCTTTCTTTTGTTTGTTTTTCCAGGCTTAATTCTAAATTCCTCTAACATTTTTTTAGTTTTTCTTATAACATTCCTATTACTCATTCCTATATTAATTGCTCGGCCATTCATACCTCCTTCATCATCAAATAACGCCCTTAAAAAGAAAGCTTTATATGTTTTATTAGAATGCAAAACCATTTCTGGTATATGTTTTGAATCTCCATTTTGATTTCTTAAGAATATTGATAATATGAGGCCTATGATAGATGGGACTGTAATTCTATATGCTTTTTTTCTTTTGTTATAAAATTCGTATATTTCAATATCTCCAAAAACATCTAATATATATTTTTTAAATTGGTTCACAAGAAATTGAGAGTTGTTTGAATAATGTACGATAAAGGTGCCATTAAGATTGTATATACCACCATCACCTATAATATGTCCAGTTATTCCACACAACATTGGTGAGTTTTTTATTGGTAGTTTAGGATTTTTAATTGGTTTGGAACCGTTTTTTGTTTTTATTTTTTCTATATTTTTCTCAATGTTCTTTATAAAATATGATTTTTTGTGTTTTGAAAATAAGGATAACATTTTTTTAATAATTCTAAGAGGTGTGAACAGTTCAGCATTTTTATAACTATACAAGTTTCTAACGCTTTTAATGTTAAGGGTATTAGCTAATTTTGTCACACCTCCAACTGTTTTAATAGCATAATTAAAAAAAGCAATTCTATATGAGCGTTTTATCTTCACATACACCTTATCTTCAGGCAAATCCCATAAACCAACTTCTTTCATCTCATGACATTTTTTCAAAATTTTCACCCTTAATCTTAACCATTAAGTGTCCACCAAGTTCTTGTGGGGATTTTTCTGTAGTTATATATTTTCCACAATAATCTTCTCTTAACACATATTTGTACACAGTTGCCAGCGGTTCATTGAGTTTTCTAGAAAGTTTTCTTATCCAGATTCCATCTGGGTTTTTCTTTATTTCATTTAAAATTTTCTCAATTAATTCTGGTTTTACAGGCTCTTTTCTCATATTATAAACACCTGTTTATAGTTAGATTTGAACATATATAAAGGTTTCGAAATCGTCAGAAAACTTCTTCTTAAGCGATTCCTTAGTGAACATAGATATAATTAGTCGATTTAGATTTAAGTTTGATAACAAATAAATTTTGATAGATTTTTTCAATTATCACTTCTAAGTTAGTTTAACAGCTTCCACCATCAAACCCCTTATACTCCGAACCGTCGCAGTAGCATGGCTTGTTGTATGCGCTGCTGTAGTAGATGACGCCTTCATTGTTTGTTGTATTTGATATAGTTAATGTTACAAACACAAGCTTTGAGAAGACGTGGGTAATGCACACAATAAACGAGCCGACAATAGATCCAATAAACAATATAACAACAAGTGTTTACAACCAGTCGAAAATAACAATTAAGACATTGTTGCCGACCAACAAGACTATGGCGAGTGTTGGTGATTCTGATAATAGATTTTTGATAAGAAATAAAGATTATCCTTTATGTTATGATTCTGAAGGCAATTATATATACGGATACACCACCACAAGAACCACCCAATGAACCAGGCACCTGGCGCGTGGAGATAACAGCCAACGGCTCAAAATCAAGGGAGTACTTCCTCAATGCCCTGTATGTCAGCTCATCTGCTGAAACAATAGATGACAGTTATTTAATAGAAGACCATGACTATCTCATGTACGGCTCTCTGGTTGGTACAGACCTAGTCATGTTCAGCAAGAACGGAACAGTGAACATAATTGCGCTGTACTACAACATTTCTGCATTGGGTGATGACACAGAATCTCATCACATAGTAACAGGGCTGAAGCCGGATGAGAAATATGTTGTAAGAAGCTCAACAGGAATGTGCAAATCCATGATGTCCACACAACAGGGAATAATAAACTTCCATGCGAGAGGCAACATAACAATAAACCAGACAAACTGCTACGTGCTTGAAAGCTTCATAATAGGATACGGGCAGGGTAGTGGATCAAGCGCCAATTATGAGATAATATGGACAATACTCGATTACCCTGTCGGAATCTACAAGAGCCTGAACTACATCCTCTACCTGGGCTGGGTTTATTATTTTTGATTTTATTTAAGTTTGCTCTATTCTCAGAAGTAGGAATATCCGGATAGTCGGGTTTTTGGATTAAACCTTTTCTAAAGGTTTACTATCCGAATAAGCTGCTTAATCCTGCTGCTGCTTCTTCAGCCTTTGCTTCTTCCTTCTTTTCGTCTTTCTCTTCCTTTGCTTTTGCTGCTTCGCCAGCTGCGGCTACAGGAGCTGCTGATACAACTGCTGCCTGTGCTATTGCTTCCTCTATGTTGACATCTGCCAAAGAGCTGACAAGTGCCTTTACCTGGCCAGCGTCAGCTTTCTCACCAGCTGCTTCCATTATTTTCTTTACACCAGCTTCGTCGACTTTCTTTCCTACTGAATTTAGTAGCAAAGCCGCATAGATAAGTTCCATATTATCCCTCCTTTTTCTTTTTTGAATCATCTTTAGGTTTCTCTTCTTTTTGTTTTTCTTTCTTTTGCTTTGGTTGCTCTGTTTTTATCTTAGGTTCTAAGATTTTAGCTTGATCCTGACCTTTCTTTAACAGTTTGCCGATGGTTTCTTTTGTCGGTATGCCAGCTGTTTCAGCCAAGGCAAGTGCTTCCCTGTATGCTTTTGAAAGCAAGAAGGGAACGTTCTCTTTTGTAACATAACCAATATTTATTGAAAGATTAAATGCCTGTGAATGCGCTTTTAGGATGTCTTCCAGGTATTTTTCAGTTGGCACAAACAGCACATCTTTCTCGTAAACAATACCATCCTCCCAAACTGCAGAAAGGTTTAGGCCAATTTCCATTGGTTCTATGCCAAGTTTTGTTAGCACGTCTGCCAGACCTACGCTTATTTTCTCACCTTCTTTAACAACAACAGTGTCTTTTTTAACTGCTATCTTTTCACCATCAACCATTGCTGGTATCTTGAGTCTCTGCAATTCACCTATAACAGGCCCTGGTGGAAGGCTTGTTGGCCCAGCTTTTATAAGAATATCAGAAGGTGCTATATCACCACCTTTTGCAGGTGCTTTTGTTTTTGATTTAGCTATAACCTTAGCCAGTTTAAATGGATCTGATTTTGTAAACAATAGCGCTGGCTCATCTTTGATAAACTCTTCAAGAGCTGTCATTTTCTTTTCTTTAAGAGCAAGAAGTATAATGCGTTTCTTAACCATTCTTATAACAGCTTCATCATGAAGCTTGCTTCTGATTTCACACAGCTGTTTTGCAGGAAGTTTGTGCATGTTCAGGATTCCTATAACTGGATATTCTCCAAGTGTTTCTACAATCTTTTTCAACATCTCTTTCTTTTTTATCGAAACCATAGTATCCCTCTATTGAACAATTATTTTAGCCGGTTTTCCCATTGTAAGCTTGATATAAACAGCTTTTATGTTGTAAACTCCTTTCGGAAGCTTGCTCTTTACCAAGTTTATAACAGCTTCTGTGTTTGTTGCAATCTTTTCATCCTCCATCTTTTCACTACCAACTGAAACATAAACAACCGGATTGTCTCTCAACGTTACTCTGACATTTTTCTTAGATGCCTCAATAAACGGTTCTAGCTTAACGTTTGGTGGTATTGGTTTTGGTGATTTTCCTCTTGGTCCAAGAACTGCACCAAGATGCTTACCTATTAAAGGCATTAAAGAAATTTCACCTAAAAATAAATCATATTCGTTTGCCAAACTTTTCAATTTCTTCTTGTTGCCAGCAAGCTTTTCAAGCTCAGCTTTTGTTAGAACAAAATCAACATAATTCTTGCCCTCTTTTGCAAGAGCATCAGCAATCAAAACCATTTTTGGTTTTTTATCCTTTCCAGCAGGAAGATTGAGTTCAACATTAAACCTGTTTTCAGGTTTTTTCAGGTCTAATCCCTTCAATGCAACAGAAACATCCCATGTCTGAGTGAATTTTCTTTCTTTAGAGCTCTCTCTAGCTTCTTTTATCTTCTCAAGAATTTGGCCTTTTAATGTTTTTACAACCTTCTCTTTTCTCTCTTCTTTCTCTGCCATCTTATCCTCCTACCTAAGTAGTATACGGACATGAACTTATGAACCGACTATATTCAATTTATGTTAGTCGGTAATCAATATTATGAGTTTATGAACAATATCATTTAAATACTTTGTTTTACCCACCCATGGCCTTTTTCAGCTTCTCTTTGAGCTCGCTGTTGGATTTTAATATTCTTCCGGTTGATTTTGTTGCTGCTTTTGGTTTTGATGTCTCTATTAACTGTTCTTCTTGAAGTCTTCCCCAGTTTTCAACAATTCCTTTTGAAATCTGATTAACTTTGTTTTCAATTTCTAGCATTTTCTTAGCTAATCTGTCTATTGTATAATAGATCTCTTCTTTTGTTTTTTCAAAAGACTTTTCCAGAACTGCTTCTTCTTCATTTTTGGGTGCAACCGTTTCTAAAGGTTGCTCTGGTTCTTCTTCTAAAACATCTACTTTTTCATACGTTTTGTCTATAAACGATGATATCTCATTCAATTTGCTATCGATTTTCTTTTGCTTGAAATATATGTATCTGAAATTCCTGTCTTCAGCTATTTTTTGTATTCCAAGAACTATTATAACAAGTCCTATAAAGGATCCCATTAGAAGTGTATTAAATCTGCTAACAAGTATCAGAATAATACCTAAACCGATAAACAACACCCAAAAGAGCTGATTCCATGTACTGTATGAATCTTTCATACTAACAGTAAAGAAAATAAATAATTTAAGCTTATTTTTCTTTTTTCTTATCTTCTTTTGGCTTTTCTTCGGTTTCTTTCGCTTTGCTTTCAGGAGCTTCGCCCTTTGCAGCAGTTTTTTCAGCTGCAACTGCAGCTGCTTCAGCTTCTTTTGTTGCACGAGCTTCTTTTTGCGCCTTTATTTCTTCTTCTGTTACTTTACCTTCACCGATTGTTATGCCCATGCTTCTACATGTTCCTTTAATTCGATTTACGAAAGAAGTGTCATCAGAACCGAATTTAACTCTTGCTATTTTTTTGGCCTGCTCTTCTGTCAAATCACCAACTCTCGCAGTGCCTGCTTCACCAGAACCTTTTTGTATTCCAATCTCTTTTTTTATTAGAGCTGCAACAGGAGGTGTGCCAACCTCTATTTCAAATTCTTTAGAATCAGTATCAATTATAACTTTGACTGGAACTTTCATCCCTGCCATATCCTTAGTCTTCTCGTTGATAGCATCAATTACTGCTTTTATGTTCACTTTCATTGGCCCTATCGCAACTAGAATAGATTTCTCTAAACAGAGAAAGCGGGGCCAAGCGGTGGTCCAGCAGATGCTTTTCCGCCATCAACCAAACTTTCAATCACTTGTTTTCCCATTGTTTCTTACCTCATAATCGTTGGTATCTAATCCATTTTCTTTTGCTAATTTAAATAGTTTTGTTACAAATCGGTGACTTGGAAGTCTTCTACCCTCTCTCCACTTTCTTACACTCCTGGAATTTATGTTTAAAATTTCTCCTAGTTCTGTAGTTTTTCTTCCAACACCTATTTTATTAGCTAATTTTTCATGGCTCAAATTTAGTTCCTTTCTAAGTCCAATTATTAGAATCTGCCAGTCCATTATATCACTTACTATTTATTATAGGTAGTAAAAACATTTAAAGGTTACTGCCTATTATAGATAGTATGAAGAGAGCTTTCTTGAAAATAAGACAAGATATTCTAAAAAATCTCGAAACTGGACCAAAATCAATAACAAAAATTGCAGAAGAATCTGGAATGACATGGAAAACAGCTCAAAGGCATCTTTTATGGTTAGAAAGGATGGAAGGAAAAGTTAAAATTATCAGGAAAACTAAAAGAAAAATAGTTTATAAAAAAATAAAATAGTTTATTGTTTTTCTTCTGAATCCTTTTCTGTATCACTAGATCCTATGTTCTCGAAAGCTCCTGTTGATTTGAATTCTTCCTCTTTTTGTTCGCTTTCCTCTTCTTTTTGTGCACTCTTCTTTATAATCTTTACGAATTCTACTGATACTGTTACTGGTATTGGTATTGAAGCTTCAAGTAGTTCTATAGTAATTTCTTCCTTAACTTTGTCTATTCTTGTTATTTTACCCTTTTCTCCCTTGAAAGGACCTCCAATAATCTCTACTACATCCCCCATGGAAACAGCTATTCTTGTCTTCTTTGATTCAAGGAAATGCTGTATTTCTTCAAGTTTTACTGGTTTTTCTATCATTCCTCTAATATGCATGAGTCCTTGCATAATTTTGTGAACATTGCCTGGAGCTGCCTCCACAAAAATATAGCCCTTTATCTCTGCTGGGTGAAAAATTGATTTTATATCGATCTCCGTGTTCTCTAATTTCTTTATTAACAGGTCTATTACAATGTCCTCTCTGCCTGATGTTGTTCTTATAGTGTATATAGCCATACTAGAACCTCTTTAATCATTAATTTATAACCATGGCAATAAGAGCACAAAAGCAATGAATATTGCAAATCCTATAACTCCTATTATGCCTATGCCCAAAGCGCATACTTTGCCTGTGTTCACGAATTCTTCTTTGCTTGGCTTTCTCGCTATACGCATTACCCTTATATAGTGCTTTATGGTTTCTTTTATTGACATAAGATCTTTTTTAATTTATATATTATTTATATTTAGTTGGTGTATATATGGGTTTTTATAGTTATTTAAAATAAATGGTGTTATATGCTTGAAGAAATAGAAAATATTCTAAAAGAGTGGGGACCGCAAATAGAAAAGGAAATAGAGAATTCTATACCAAAAAAAGGTGTTCCTGGAATAAACGATGTTGTATGGTATCATATAG
This sequence comes from Nanobdellota archaeon, assembly GCA_018818465.1. Taxonomy (GTDB): domain Archaea; phylum Aenigmatarchaeota; class Aenigmatarchaeia; order QMZP01; family QMZP01; genus JAHIRU01. Next base: position 999 of record JAHIRU010000029.1, on the reverse strand, counting down.
GCACTGGCGGAAAAAGATTGAGACCTGTTCTGGCAATAATGACTGGCAAAGCACTTGGGTGCGATGTTGAAAAAATACTTCCTTTTGCAGCTGCATGCGAAGTTCTGCATAATTGGCTTCTTGTTCATGACGATATCCAGGATGGTGACGAAGTCAGAAGAGGACAGCCTGCTGTGTGGAAAAAGTATGGTTTGGATCATGGCATAAACGTAGGTGACTTCATGTCTGAAAAGGTTTACGAACTTATTCTAAAGAGTCTTGAAAGGGGGGTTGATGAAAAGACCACAATAAAGCTTCTGGATGAAATTGTAAAAACCTCACTAAGAACAGCAGAAGGCCAGGCAATGGAGTTTGAACTAAGAAAAAACAACAAGCCAACTGAAGAAGAATACATAAGAATGGTAGTTCATAAAACAGCTCATTATCTTACTGCACCTATGGTTGGTGCAGTTGTTGTTGCTAATGCAACACAGGAAACAATAGATAAAATACGCGAATTTGGAATGAAGATTGGCCCAGCTTTCCAAATTTCAGATGATCTTCTTGACCTAACAACAGGAAAAGGTCGAGAGGACATAGGTTCTGACATTCGTGAAGGAAAGCGCAGCATGATGGTAGTTCATTGTGCAAATAATTGCTCGCCAGAAGAAAAGAACCAATTATTTGATATTCTCAATAAGCCAAGGAACGAAACAACAAAAGAGGATGTTCTCTCTGTGAAAAATCTTTTTGAAAAAACCGGTTCTATGAGCTATTCACAAGAGCAAGCTAACAAATATATGCAAGAATCAAAAGATGTTATTTCTGATATGCCAGACGAATTGAGACAACTTCTAGAAAACTTTGCTGAATATATAGTCAACAGGCAGAGATAAAGGCTTATAAAGAAGGAAAGGCTTCTACATATCGATATGTCCATTCATCTCATGTTCAAAAATTATTTAATTACAACTAACGCATTCTTTTGCGTTCGTTAAAATAGAATTCCTGGATTTCATT